>JAFRPB010000213.1 GCA_017429345.1 Clostridia bacterium
CCGATGCCGCGCTACGCATTAAACAAGTTTTTAACAATTGTGCAAAATTGAAATTCTCACAAACGATCTTATCGAAAAATCGGGGGCTGTTGCAGATTTTTTTGCATCTGCAACAGCCCCAATGTGTGTCAGCTCCTCAAAGTACACTTTTTGAGGTATGAGCTCCAAAAAGCACACCTGAATTCAAAATAATTCGGGATCAGATCCGTCTTTTCAGCTTCAGCTGAAAAACGGGTTTTGTAACGTATTCCAGATAGATCTGTCTTCCCGTATATTCCGAGAATGCTTTCTCTCAGACAAGCCCGGGAACATTCCTGTGATGTGTTCCGCTCACGTGCCGAAGGCACACATCACGCCCGAAGGGCGCATCACTTGCGAAGCAAACATCACGTTTCGCGCAGCGGAATGCATCATTCGACAAAAAAACAGTGATTTGTCTGCCAAATCACTGCTTTTGTTGGCGCGCCGGAAGGGACTCGAACCCCTGACCTACTGGTTCGTAGCCAGTCACTCTATCCGGCTGAGCTACCGGCGCACAAACGGTTGTTCCGTTCGATGAATTATATTATCACAACAGCCCGAAAATGTCAATATCAAAAAAGAAAATCTTTCAATTTTTCATGCCTGCCGCCGATCCGCCGCGAAAAAAGCAGAGCTCTGCGGACGGCAATCCGGGTCGAAAAAAAGAAAAAGATTTATCTTGACAAATCGATTTCCTTGTTATATAATACTTCATGCGCCGATTGCGTCGGCGCGGCACGGTGGGTATAGCTAAGTTGGTTAGAGCGCCTGGTTGTGGCCCTGGAGGCCGTCGGTTCGAATCCGACTATCCACCCCATTGTGAAGAAAACGGCGCGAAAGCGTCGATCACATATAAAAGATCCCGGCGCGAGAGCGTCGATCACATATAAAAGATTCCGGCGCGCAAGCGTCGATCACATATAAAAGATTCCGGCGCGCAAGCGTCGATCACATATAAAAGATTCCGGCGCGCAAGCGTCGATCACATATAAAAGATCCCGGCGCGAGAGCGTCGATCATATATAGAAGATCCCGGCGCGCAAGCGTCGATCATATATAGAAGATCCCGGCGCGAGAGCGTCGATCATATATAAAGAATAACGGCGCCGGTCGCCGAAGTCACACAACCACGACGCAAAACGGTCTGTCGTGGCGTTATTTTTAAATGTGAATATTGGGATGTAGCCAAGCGGTAAGGCAACGGACTTTGACTCCGTCATCCGTGGGTTCGAATCCCGCCATCCCAGCCAGAAAATCACGGTGATTTGGATACAAATCACCGTGATTTTCAATGAAGTCGCCCCTTGCGGGGCTAATGAAGGAATGAAGACGCTTCGCTAATGAAGTCGCTCCTGCGGAGCTAATGATCTTTGAGGCGACTTCGCTTCATTAGGCGGTTTTTCCGCCGTCTTCATTAACGAGCGAAGCGAGTGACTTCATTAGGGCGCAGCCCGTCTTCATTAAACAAATACTCTCATTTTTCATTTCTTATCAGCGCTTGATTTTTGCACTGATTTTTGTTAATATGGAACCGAAGAGGTGAACACGCATGCGCAATGATGAACTTTCCAATCAATCTCTCGATTTTGCTGTTTCCATCATCAACCTTGTAAAAGAACTGAAAGCGAAACATGAGTCAGTTATATCCAACCAAATAGGACGTTCCGGTACGTCAATCGGCGCAAATATCCGTGAAGCGCAATACGCACATGGTACGGCGGACTTTATCGCAAAGCTCCAGATCGCGTTGAAAGAAGCGAATGAAACGGGTTATTGGTTGGAATTGCTTTATAAAACCGGTTATATTACAGAACCATCATATAAATTGCTGGATTCTGCCTGTACAAGCATTCGCGTAATGTTGATTTCTTCCATCAAAACGGCAAAGGATCGCCAAATAAAGGAATAGAGATATCGTTATGAAGGATATAATCGAAAAATATATGAGGATAGCTATAGAGGAAGCTATGATTGCAAAAGAGGAAGGGGAAAATCCTTTCGGTGCAGTACTGCTTGACCCTGATAATACTTATTGCGGCAAAGCACATTCTCAGAGCATTAAACTATGTGATCCAACTGCACATGCAGAAGTTTTGGTAATACGTAATTGTTGCAAGAATAATGGATTGATATACTTAAAAGACTATACTTTGATATGTTCTGCTGAACCTTGCATCATGTGTTCCGGAGCAATCAGATGGGCTAAGATTCAAAACATATATTATTCGGTACCGCAAGAAAAAATCAATGAGATCAGCGGCGGCAAAAAGAAACTGTCATGTGAAAGCTTAATCAATATAGGAGAAAGTCAAAAGAATATCATTGGTAACATCCTGTTAGAAGAAGGATTGAAAGTGTTTGATAATTACTTTTTTATCCCTCAGGATAGAAAAAACAGTAAGTTAAGAAAAACTGAACGGATTTGATGCACCCCTTAACTCAAAAATGCACCCCCCTTGCGTTTAGGGGGTGCATTTGTATCCAAATATGCGCTTTTTTGCTGGCTGGAATGAAGTCGCCCCTTGCGGGGCTAATGAAGGAATGAAGACGCTTCGCTAATGAAGACGCTCCTGCGGAGCTAATGATCTTCGGGGCGACTTCGCTTCATTAGGCGCAGTTTACTGCGCCGTCTTCATTAAGCGCAAAAGGCGCTGACTTCATTAGGGCGTAGCCCGTCTTCATTATACAGAACCCTCATTTTTCTCATTTTTTCAACTTTTGATTTCTGTGAGGCATTTTGTTAAAATTTATTTATAGAGGTGAATACATATGCGCAATGACGAGCTTTCAAATCAATCTGTCAATTTTTCTGTTTCCATCATTAATCTGGTAAAAGAGCTGAAAGCGAAACACGAGCCGGTGATCTCCAATCAGATCGGCCGCTCCGGGACCTCTATCGGCGCAAATATTTACGAAGCGAACTACGCGCAGGGCAGAAAGGATTTTATCTCCAAACTTGAAATCGCGTTGAAAGAAGCAAGCGAAACGGGCTATTGGTTGGAGCTGTTAAACCGGACGAAATACACCGACGAAACAACATATAAATCCTTAAATGATCAATGTACTTCAATTCGTGTGATGCTTGTTGCCTCATGCGGCACGGCCAAAGAGAATCAACAATAAGCCAAATGTTATAGAAAGGAGCCGAATGCTGTGATAACAAATTCGTTTGACAATCGTTCCCCTGCAAAAATCAATCCGAATTGGAACAATGATGCGCCGAGGGTGGAAGCAATGATCGCCACTTTTTCAAATATGATAGAAAAATACGTCGTTGAGAACTATGCCTGTGAAAAGGTCGGCCAAATGCGGATGGCGCACGGCTCGACCGACGTTTACTGTTTGGAATACCATGGCAAAAAATACGGATTTTACAGAACGTGGGTGGGCGCGCCTGCCTGTGTGGGAACGGTGGAAGAAATACGGGAGATCCTGAACACCGATAAACTCATTCATTTCGGCGGCGCGGGCTGTCTCAATAAGGAGATTGCCAGAGGGAAGGTCATGATCCCGACCGAAGCGTACCGGGATGAAGGGACTTCCTATCACTACGCGCCTGCTTCAGACTTTATCAAAATCAGGAATGCGCCTGTTGTTGAAGCTTTCATGAAAGAGAACGGCATACCTTATGTTTTGGGAAAGACCTGGACGACGGACGCTTTTTATCGGGAAACCGTAAACAACTTTGAGAAGCGCAAGGCTGACGGCTGCATTTCTGTGGAAATGGAAGGGGCTGCCGTTCAGGCGGTATGTGATTTCAGAGGTCTTCAGGTTTATATGTTCTTTACCGGCGGAGATCTTCTGGATGCGCCGGAATGGACGCAAAGAACAGAGAAAGGGCAAATCAAACATACGCAGCACGACGCCGGTCATTTTGAAATCGCCCTTGCACTTGCGGAATATGCGGCAAACCTTTAGTACATATCTCAGCTTGTAATTGGTGTACTTTTAGGAGTTAATACCTCAAAAAGTGCACTTTTGGGCGATGATACACATGCAACACCCGTGATTTGTCTGCCAAATCACGGGTGTTGCAATGATATCCGTTCCGTGCCGGAACGGGTGATATATGCTTCGCATATGATATCCTTTTGGATTCCTCGCCAAAGGCGAGCTATCCAAAAGGATGATATACGCCTGCGGCGTATGAACGGAACGGATAGCATATCATACTGCGGCGAAGGAGCAATATATCATACGGCGAAGCCGTATATCATATCGCGCAGCGATAGATCATTGACATAAAATTTGTTGTATTTTATAATCGAAATAGACAAATCGGGATTTGTGTACGTTTGAGTATTTCGAAAAGACGAAATAAACGCCTGCACGGATTCCCGGTGAAGGAACGGAGAGAAGATTATGATTGCAAGTTATGAGGAATTGAGAAAGCAAACGAACCGCGGGTGGAACACCTGGTATTCGCCGTCCATGACCTCGCATGTCCGCCTGCCGGACAGCTTCTGCATTGCGCTTTGCTTCAAGGATCCGTCCGTCCGGAATGTGATACGCGATCTGAAACCGGACGATTTTCATATGCGTCCCGGCGCACGTTCCGCTGACGGATCGTATACGGAACTGTCGTTCAGACCCGGCGGCACCGGGATCACCGTTCAGAGCGCTGCGGTCGACGGCGAACAGTTTATTCTCGTCACGCCCGCGATCGGCGGCGAAGCGCCCACCCTGATCGTAGAGGCGCAGCTTCTGTGGGGCAGAGCCGGAAGTGTTTTTCTGCGCGGCGGCCGGCTGGGTGCGGAGCTTGAAAGCGGCGAGCGGATCGAAGTGTTTACCACCGGCAAGCCGTCAGGCTACGCGCACCCGCATGGCACGGCGCCATGCCTTATCCTTCAGCTTGACGCGCCCGTGGCGGTATCAACAAGGCCCGCATCGGTCGCCGAGGTGACAGCGATTCTGGAAAGTGCAAAGAAAAAGCTGAACGACGAAGATGCGCGTTTCGGCGATAACGCGCAGGCGTTCTCCGCTATGCGCAGCTGCCTCGCATGGAACACGATCTATGAGCCGGAGCATGACAGGATCTGCACGCCCGTCGCAAGAAGCTGGAGCGCGGACAACGGCGGTTATGTCCTTTTTGAGTGGGACACGTATTTTTCAGCGCTGATGAGTTCGCTTTTCAGCCGTGAGCTTGCGTATCTCAACGCCTGCGCCGTGACACAGGGAATGACTTCCGACGGCTTCGTGCCGAACTTCCGCGCATCGAGCGGCGTGTCATACGACCGGTCCCAGCCGCCTGTCGGCGCGCTTGTCACGCTTCGCCTTTGGGAACGCTTCGGCGACGACGCTTTTGTGCGTGAGCTGTTCCCGGCCCTTTATCGCTGGAACACGTGGTTTGCGGAAAACAGAACGCTTTCCGGCGGCACGATGTGCTGGGGCTCCGGTACAAAACGCGGAGACAGGGTCGTGAACGTGGGCGATCTTCAGGCTGCGAAATATGAGTCCGGGCTTGACAACTCGCCGATGTACGACGACGCGGTGTTTGACGAAACAACGGGGCTGATGATGGTTGAGGACGTCGGGCTGACGGCTCTGTTTGCCGAGGATTGCCGATGTCTTTGGAAGCTCGCCGGGACCGTCGGCAACGGGGAAGCTAAACACGTTCTCGAAAAACGGATGCGCCTCGCTGAGGACGCGCTTGAAACGCTCTGGAATGAAGAGACGGGCATATACGAGAACCGCGACGCGCTCACCGGTCGGTTTATGCACAGGATATCGCCGACCAACCTGTACGCGCTGTTCTCGCACACCGTAAGCGAAGAGCGGAAAAGACGGATCAGCGAGCAATATCTCCTCAACCCGGAGGAGCTCGGCGGCGAATTTATGCTGCCTTCGATTTCGCGCGCGGATCCGGCTTATCCGGATCAGGATTACTGGCGCGGCCGCATCTGGGCTCCCATGAACTACCTTGTGTACGAGGCGTTGACCGAAGCGGGCATGACCCGCGAGGCACGACTTTTAGCGCAGTCCTCGAAGCGCATTCTGCTGGGCGAATGGCTTCAGCGCGGTCACGTCCATGAAAACTACAGCGGCAATGACGGCACCGGATGTCACGAAACAAGCAACAGCTTCTATCATTGGGGCGGATTACTCGGCTATATTGCGATCACAGAACAACACCTAAATGATTAGATAAAAGAAACCTAATAAACATAATTATTTACGGTCCTTTGACAAAAACAGCCGTGAGCGTTACAGCTGAAATATCCGGTTGCAGGCTTGTTTTCCGGCGATAACTGTTGTATAATGATCTCAGCAAAATATTAAAGGGAGTGCATTTATATGAAAACCGTAAAAACAGTTTTGGCTGTTTTGCTGTCTGTTCTTCTGCTGACGCTCGGATCTACGGCGTTGGCGGCGAACGAAGCAAAAATCGAAACGCTGGACAATTCCGCCATCGACAACACCATGTGGATGATCGCCGGCGGAGAAGATGAATTGTATATCTATCCGAGACCGGACGACGCGAAGGACCGGTTCGATATCTTCACGGCGGAGATCACAAGCAGCGATGAAAGCGTGCTCGGCGTCGGTCCCGGCAAGCGCGATACCTATGAATATGGCTACGTCATTCTGACCGGCAGGCGCGCCGGCAGCGCAGTCGTAACGGTCACCGACCCCGGCTCCGGCGCGGCATGCAGCGTCAAGGTGACCGTTCTGCCGCAGTATCTGCAAAGCGTGATGAGTCTGTTGGTTGCCTTGCAGACCATCCTGGCAAACATTCGCATCGCCCTCACCTCGATATTCGGCGGCTGAAAACGGAAGATTTGAAAGTAGGCGATTATACACATATCTCCGCGTAAATTTTGACAGAATTTGCGCGGAGAGACTTTTTTGCCCGGAAACGCCTGATCAATTTCCCGTTTTATTGATTTTATGTTGCGATATCACGGATGATATGATATGATGGATTTTGCCGGATCGGCAACAAAAAACCGAAATATACGGAGGGAAACAAATGCATACTTTATTTCTGGTTCTGAAAACGCTGTTTGTCTGGCTTTACGCCGTGATTGCGGCGTTCAGTCCCATCGTCGGCGGAGGGGACTTTGCGCCGTCGGCGCCTGTTGAACCCGGCGATCCTTCAAAGTATATTCAGGCAGACGCCGTTGACGCCGGTGTGGAGATCTACACGCCGAGAGAGCAAGGCGGCTATCACTACGGCCCGTCGATGATCCTCAACGCCGACGGCAGTCTGGACGTCTGGTGCGCGACGGACGGTCCCGGCGACGTTTCCGACTTTGTGGGTTATTTCCGCCTGTATGACGGAGGGAAACGGCGCAGCATCGAAAAGACCGTCATAGAGCCGACCGGCGGCGGCTGGGACAATCTTGCGGTCTGCGACCCGGGCGTCATCAAGTTCGGCGGCTACTATTACATCGGCTACACGACAACGCTCGACAAGCGCGGCGTGGACAACGATATCTGTGTCGCCCGCAGCAAAAACCCCGACGGACCTTATGAAAAATGGACGGGCAGCGGCTGGGGCTCCGAGCCGGTCCCGCTGATCGAATACACCGACAACCCGGATTACTGGGGCGCGGGCGAGCCGTCGTTCGTCCTGATGGGCGACGAGCTCTATATTTACTACAGCTGGAACACTACCACGACCTCGACCCGTCTTGCCGTTGCGGACGCGACGGACGAAAACTGGCCCGCGACGCTGGAGTATAAGGGCGTGGCGATCCCCGACAAGAACGGCGGCGATTCCGCCGACGTGAAGTATCTTGACGAATACGGACGGTTCATTGCTGTTTTCACGGAAAAGCGTTTCTCTCCCGACAGCTACGTCGCGGTGTGGGAATCCTTTGACGGGCTGAATTTCCGTCCGTGCGACGTCATAAAGACCAACACCATGGAGAACCTCCACAACTGCGGGATCTCCGGCCGTGCCGACGGGCATATCGGCGCGGGAGACCCGGTCTATCTCGGATACGGATACGGCACATGGGGCGGAATCGGCTGGCCGACACAGCTGCATGAATTAAAGCTCTATCCTGCCGATGCGCCGAATACGGACGACGCCGCGGAGGAGAACGTCGAAACGGAGATTGCGACTCGACCGGTCCGTTTGATTTCAGGATACGTCACCATCAAGCCCGAGAAGCTGGTTTATACCATTTCGGAGCCGACGGAGCTCTGGGTCATGGCTTTTGACGGCGACGGCTATGTGTTCCCCGTACTCGCCGGAACGCGGTTTTACGGCTACGACAAATCTGTGATCCGGATCGTCGGCGGACTGATGATCCCCGTCGGCGAGGGAACGACAAGGGTCTTCCTTGACTGGAACGGAAATATATCCGATTGTCTTGTGCACGTCGTCAACGGCGACTGATCTTTTCTTTCCGGTTTCAGGACTGCTTTGGCAGATCGCACTTGAAAGGTAACTGCCAAGAGGGGGCGCGTTCTGTCAATATTTGCGTTCTTTGCTATGCAACACCCGTGATTTGTCTACCAAATCACGGGTGTTGCAATGATATCCGTTCCGTGCCGGAACGGGTGATATACCTTCGGTATGATATCCGAAAAGGATGATATACGCCTGCGGCGTATGAACGGATATCATATCATATTGCGACGAAGGAGCAATATATCATGCGGCAAAGCCGTATAACAGTCTGATGTATGCGGTCGTGAAGCGGAAACAGATAAATACGGTCGTTTGTTTTTGTGTGTTGTTTGACCGCGTTTCGGGCGAAAAGCCGTCGACGGATCTACAAACAACCGATCTTGATGATTTCCGCAAAGCGCTCGACAATAACGCCTGTTTCGATCCCGTAAGAAATACCGAAGCGTTCAGGGCTTTATATGAATAACGGTTGAAAGCACTTTCAGTCCGGTGTGACTTCGGTGGTTTTTAGACGTGAAAAAGCAGTGATTTGTCTGTCAGATCACTGCTTTTTATGGACTATGTTCATCCCGCTCGCGTCTCGGAACGCGGGACTTGGGGCTTGGGTCTCGGGCTTTTTTTATTTTGCCTGCATTCCCTGCTGTTTCATCCACGTTTTCATCACAAAACCGTGGGGCAGGTGCTTCACGAGAAAAATCTGTCCCTTCGCAACGAGACCGTAGATGCTCACGTCCTTCTGTTTTTTCAGGTCTTTCCACGCTTTTTCGACGATATCTTCGGGCTTGTACATCACGATATATTTTTTGACGACGGGATTCTCACCGACGGCTCTGTCGAAGAAATCCGTTTTTACCCAGAACGGGCAGAGCGCCATCACGTGAATATCTTTCAGCTCCCGGTTCAGCGCGCGGCTGTAGCTTAAAATGAAAGCCTTCGTCGCGCCGTAGATATCGATATACGGCACGGGCTGGAACGCGGAGGCGGAGGCGATGTTGATAATATGGCTGCCGGGCGTCATATAGGGGATCGTCAGCTGGCACATCGCGGCGACGGCCTTGCAGTTCAGGTCGATCATGCCGAGATTGTCGGCAAGCGGCGTATCCATGACCGCCTCGAATTTGCCGAAGCCGCTGGCGTTGATCAGAAGACCGACGCGCGGCTTTTCTTCTTTGAGCAGATCCTCATAAGTCCGAAAAGACGACGCGTCCGTGAGGTCGAGCGCAACGGGGCGGACGGGGCAGCTCGTGCTGAGTTCTTCGAGCCTGTCTTTTCTTCTCGCGATCGCCCAGACCTCGTCGAAGCTGCCGTATTCTTTCAGCGTGAGCAGAAATTCCTTTCCCATTCCGCTTGATGCGCCGGTAATGACGGCGATATTTTTCATAAATATCAGAGTCCTTTCTTTTTTTACGTTTCGCCTGAAGCTTTTTTACAGTATACACCTTATCGGATAAAAATACAATATCGTGATCGCCGCGTTTTGCGGTTCGCTATTGCTATTTGATCGGTTATTTGATATAATTCCTGTATTCTGAGTCGGGAGTGTCATATATGAAAAAAACGATATCCGTTCTTCTGGCGTCGGTACTCATATTCGGGATGCTGTTTTTCTCCGTCGGCAGGCCGGCGCTCGTTTCCGTCCGGGCGGAGAACGGGAAAGGACAGACCGTAAACGGCGGTCATCTGATCGTCAACGGCGAATATATCACCGATCAAAAGCTCTCCGTCGCCTGCGGCGGCGGTACTGCGGAGTTCGACCCGAAAACGAACACGCTCACGCTGACCGACGCGGAGATCTCGAAAGCCGCATCTCCCCGCGATACCTTTGAAAAGGATCGGAGCGACGGCGTCAGCCGCGGAGCGATGATCGTGACGGATCTCCCGCTGTTTACGGTAGCGCTGAAGGGAAAAAACGTCTTTGCGTCAGACGGCGAAGACGATCTGCGGGCTTACGGAGATCTCGCGTTTACCGGCGACGGCGGGTTCGTAAGACTCAGCTATGAGTATCAATGGAACCCCGAAACCGAACGGGATGAGAAGACTCCCGTCGAAGTCGGTCCCACGGTTACCGCCTTCGGGAATGTCAGCTTTGAGAACGCCGACCTGTCGAAGCTGCGCGTGTTCGGTCCCGACGCCGATTGGCACTCTTGTTTCGGCAGTCTCACGGTGAAAGGCTCTGTTTTGTCTGAGGTCGAGCTCATCCCCGGCGGCGAGGTTCGCATTGAGGATTCAACCCTGACCGCGTCGTCCTATGAGGGCTCCGTGCGGTATTATCCCCCCGGCAGCCAGACGCAGGAGACCTACGAGGGCACGGTTTATCGCAGCAGCAGTATCCGCTGCGCCGATTCCGCCGTCGTCGTGACGGGCAGCCGTATCCTGCACGCCGGGATCGAAACGGACGGCGATATCTCCCTTGCGGATTTGCAGGTATATGACGCGCGCTTTACCGCGGAGGGGACGGTCGCCGCCGAAAACGTAACGACGGCGCCGGGCTTTTCCGATCCCGCCGTCGGGCTGTTCGCAACACAGTTTTCCGCGACGGAGGAGCTCACCTTCGGCGGCAAAAACGCGCTTTGGAACGCCGCAGTTTCCGGCGGCAGCGTCACGGTCCGGGATACCGTTTTTGAATACGGCCTCGTCTCCGCCCGGGAGGATCTCACGCTGGACGGCTGTGAATTCTACGGTACGGATTTTACCGCAAATGGCGCTTTGCTTTTTAAGGATACAAAAGCCGACGCGAAGGACGAAACGCAGGATTCCAGAATCGAGTTCGACGGAACAAAAGCGGAATTCATCAACTGTGATTTCGGCGGCATCGCCGAAACGCTCAGGGGCGAACGGCAGGTCTACATCGGCAACGGTCTGCCGATGGTCGAGAGCCTTGAATACAACACGCTCACGGGCGTTTCGATCTTCGTCTGGGCGGGTTCGCGTCCCGAGGAAGACGTGCAGCCGACGATCCTGCTCAAGGACAGCCGCCTGATTATGTCGCGCATCCTCACCTATACCCCGGATCTGCTGCTTACGGTGGACGAAACGCGGCTGATGATCTGCGCCGGGGAGCTTTCCTATCAGGAGTATGATTACGCGGAAAACGTAACGATCAAGGGAAATATCGATATCGTCACCGGTTACTGGGGGTCAAGCAACGAGACGGGGATCTTCATCGATTATCTCGGCGATTACTACACCTTTGATAAAGACACGGGCACGGTGAATATTTACAACCATTACGGCGCCTACGGCTTCCGGCAGGATTCCTCCGAATATGTATCGGGCGAAGGAGATCTGCCGACCGCCGAATACGCGAACGCCGTAAAAAAGATCATTGTCGGCGATCAGGTGGAAAATCCTCCCTTCCGCTGGTTTATGGGCTTCAATCACCTCAAAGAACTCGATTTCGGCGACGGGATCACGGAGCTTCAGGGCGGGTACCCCGACTGGACGCTCAGGGGCTGCACGGCGCTGGAAAAGGTCGCCTTCGGCAGTAATATGGAATATTTCGATATCGAGATGCTCACGCAGTGCCCGAATCTGAAGGAGGTCGTCATCCGAAGCGAAAAGCTGAACGACACGGCCGTGAACGAGGGGCGCTGGGGCTTCCAGTCCTACAACCCCGACGTAAAGATCTACGTGCCCGCAAGCCAGGTGGAGCGATTCAAAGAAGGCTTCCCGCACTATAAGGATCAGATCTTCAGCCTTGACGGGCTCGGCGGGGAACCGACGCCGACCGTCACCGAACCTGCGGTCACGGAACCGACCGTGTCCGAATCGACCGTCACCGAACCGCCGCAGACCGGACCGGCAGTTACGGAGCCTTCCGTCGGGACGTGGCGCCTGGGCGACGCGAATACGGACGGCAGGATCAATTCCGCGGACGCGCGGCTGCTTCTGCGCATCGCCGCAAAGCTGGAAAAAGCGACGGAGCTGCAGAAAAAGCTGGGCGATCTTGACGAAAACGGAAGGATCAATTCATCCGACGCGCGCACGGTGCTGCGCATTGCCGCAAAGCTGATCCCCGCGCCGGATAAAACGGTTGCAGTATGAAAAAGCTGCCGGTCAGCCTCCGCCGACCGGCAGTTGGTTTTATGGGTGTAAAACACGTCGGAAAGGATTCCCGGATCGCTCAAAGTGTTGATTCGCAGCAGGTTGCCGGCGACGCGTCAAGGGAATGACTCCGCCCTTCCGTTTGTTACCGCAGCAGAGCGTCGTAATACGCGGCGTTCAGCAGCGAACAGGCGACGCCGCACTGCGCAAGCAGCCCGGTATAGGCTTCGGGGTTGGCCGCGCCGGAGAGGAAGAACGGGTCGTAGAGCCCGTTTTCGTCCTTCGTCGCAAGCTCCGCCTTCATGACCGCATTGAAATGCTCCATCGCCGCCGTGTCCTTCTGCGGATCGGCCTCATAGAATTTTACGTAGGCGCGGGCGATCCAGCCGACGCACCAGGCGGTGTAGATCGGGTTCGCCTGCATGCAGATCACGGTCTCGCCGCTCTCGTCCTGCGTCTCGGAGAACAGATGCCGGATCGTCGCGTCCACGGTCGCCTTCGTCAGCGTATAATACTCTTCTTCGCCGGTGATCTCGTAGAGCAGCGTGCCCGCGTAGATCATCGTCGCCTGATTATAGATCCCCTTCCAGTGATTCGCTATGGTCCCGTCGAGGAAAACGGCGTCGGCGAACAGATCGTCCTCGCGCATAGACCGGTTCATCCAGTCGTATATCATTTTCCCGCGCTCGAGATAGATCTCCTCGCCGGTCAGCTGATACCCGAGCAGGTACGCGATCGCCGCCGGCGCGTTGGAGCAGGCGTTCTTCGACGTATGGTCCATATACCAGTAGATCCCGCCGCCCGCGACGTCGTCCCAGCCGGTCCACAAAAACTTGAGATTCTCCTCTGCGGCGCGCAGCAGCGCGGGATCTCCGAGGTTTTCATATCCTATCAGAAGCTGAATGCAGACCCATTCGTTGTCGTCGTAATAATAGTCGCCCGTGTTGCCGCGCGAGGCGTTGTAGTACGAAATGCCGCCGACCGCGCCGTCCGCCGTTTCAATGGTCTGATCCGCGGCGAGATACCGCGGCAGCATCTGTTTGAGCGCGTCGCGGTAATTCGCTCTGAGCGTCACATCGCCGGGAAAGAGACGGTACGCGTCTGAGAGCATTTCGAGATACGACGCCGCGCCCCAGATATAGGTCACCTCCGTCGAATCGGTCTTGCTGTGCAGCGTATGCCGCAGAATGTCGTAGCACTCCCGCTGCATCGTGCGCGAGAGCGAATACCCCGCCGCGGCGAGATCGTTTTTCGCGATCGCCGACGCTCGGTCGAAATTCATCCCGCCCGCGCCGAAGAGCGAGGCGAAAAACATCTGAAGCGCGAGAAAAAACGCAGCAAATTTCATTATAAAACCTCCGAAAAACGCAAAATCATTTTCAATAAAAACGCAAAATCATTTTCAATATAACTATACTAAATCGGCGGCGGTATGTCAAGCGCTGCGCATCGCAAATCAGCGGGGGAGCGCGCCGCCGGGGAGCGGGATAACCGCAGTCGGCCGTCGGGCGGTTATGTCAGTCCGGATCGGAATTTCTAAGATATATCACCGGGTCATTGAAAATTTATTTCGATAAGTATCAAAACAGATATTGACAACCGGGAAAAGATGTGATATATTTACTTTGATGTACATCGAAATAAATATGGAAACAAGGTGAAAACAATGGAAGACTTTATCAACGCTCTGAAAGCGGAACACGCCGCGCTCAACGAGCAGGCGGCGGCGCTGCGCGCGCAGAACAAAGGCGACGAGGCGATCTTCTGCACCGTGCGGGCAAATGTGTATGAAATTTGCGCTACGGTCTGCGCCGTTCATATGAAGAAGGGCGATCCTGCCGCCTGCGGCGCGTTATTCGAGCGCTTCCGCGGCGAATGGGGCGCGGCGCTGGAAGAAGCGAAACGGCAGGATAACGCAAAGAAGATCTGCGTTGAAGAGACGAAGCTGGAGGCGCTGCGGGACGTGACCGCCCGCTTTGCCGCCGCGGGGTGCGAGTAATGGACAGAGAAACGGCGATCCGCATCTTCAAATGCCTTTCGGACGCGTCGCGGCTGAACATTATTTCCACGCTGCAGAACGGGGAGGCCTACGGCGAGCTTCTGGCGCAGCGGCTGGGGTTGAGCGCGTCAACGCTGTCATTTCATATGAAAAAGCTGGAAGAAGCGGGGCTTGTCACTTCCCGCAAGGAGCAGTATTATACCGTTTACGCGCTGAATACAGGGATCACGCAGCTGCCGCTTTCCGCTTTGCTCTGCGGCGACGGCGACGCGGGCGAAGATGAAGCGCGCCGACGGGAGGAAGAATACCGCAAAAAGGTGACCGACGCGTTCTTTGACGGGGAAAAGCTGATCTCCATCCCCGTGCAGCGCAAGAAAAAGCTGATCGTGCTGCAGAAGATCGCCGAGCGTTTTGAGATCGGCAGGGTCTATGAAGAGGCGGCGCTCAGCGAGATGATCGCCCTCGCGCATCCCGATTACTGCACGCTGCGGCGGGATATGATCTCCGAGGGGATTCTGCGGCGTGAAAACGGTAAATATATAAGGGTAAAATAAAATAATA
>JAFRPB010000214.1 GCA_017429345.1 Clostridia bacterium
CGTAAGTGAATCGGAAAGGTTTACCGTTTTCAGTGCTGTGCAACTCATAAATGCTCTGGATCTGATCAAGGTTACTGTATTCGGGATTGATATTTCTTCTATGCCGCTGCAGAAGCCGAATAGTCCGAACGGAATCTCAGTAATTCCCGACTCAAATGTAACTTTTTTAAGACCGCTACAGTTATGAAACGGTCCGAAATACTGACCTTCAAGATCATATCCCGTCGTAGAAACATCTTTCAGCGTCTTTGGAATATTAATCGAAGTTAACGATGTGCATTCACCGAAAGCATCTCCGTTCATTGTTTCCAACTTTGCTGGAAGTGAAACGCTTGATAAATTCTTGCAGTTATAGAAAGCCTTTCTATCAATTGTTTTCACTGTATCCGGAATCGTCACGCTGCGCAGATATTTCCCCTTAAATGCGCTGCTTCCGATCCCGACAACCGTATGTCCGTCGAGCGTATCCGGAATCAAAACCGCCGAAACATTGCCGTTATAATTTGTAATAATCGCGTCCCCGTTCTCATCCAGCTCATATTCAAACCGTGTAAACGGTTTTCCCTGATAGGTTCCGCTGTTGCCGTCCATGATCCAACCGTAACGTGAGTACGGCGACGAGGTTCCGCCTGTAACGGTAACATCCCCGCTGCCGCGGGTACAGTGATCGACCACCTGTCCGTCTTCTCTGTGAACACAGGGTGAAATGGGGCTGTTATTTTTATCGTAAAAAACAAATTTTTCGGAGTAGTCTTTTTTAAAGACCTTGAAGTTGATGCTTATGCTTGCGCCTATGTCCGCAAAAAGCCACATGGAAAAGGTCTCGCATGTTGCGGGCTTGCCTGAATTGTAATCGGTTCTTTTGTAATTCGAGTGCAGACCGACTCTCGCATAGATATTCCCCTTCAAAACGCCGAGAGCATTGATGTCGGCGCTTGCTTTCAGTTCAAGCTCGCCGTCAAGCTCGACGGTCGTCGACCAGCTTTCTTTTACAAAGCTTCGAATGAAACGAAAGCTCCCGTTTCTGAATTCCGCGCCGACGCTGAATCTGCCGGTAAAGCAGTAAGTCAGCTGTGCAGAGACAGTTAAATTCAGATCGAGGCTCACCGAAGCGATGCCGGGAATTCCCACCTTGCCGAGATTGATCGTAGACGGAAAAGCCGAAATGCCTTTTGTGCTGAGCTTGATGCTTGCATTGATGTCCGCTTTGCCGCTCAATTCGGCTTTTGCATACAGATCAATAAGAGAAGCAGAATAATCAAGCTTCAGATCGTACAGCTTTGCGCTGCCGCTGAGCGTGACGCCTTTGCCGAGGGATTTTTTCAACGACCCCGTGATTGCTTTAATATTTTCGGTCTTTCTCGGTTGTCTGCCGCCGGATTGCGCTTTTTTGACCTTACTGTTGCCGGTTTTCTGTGGCGTCATCTCCGAAGCGTTTTCCGTCTGATCCTCTTTCTCGATCGTTTCGGTAACGATTTGCGCGTCAAATCCTTCCGCAGGCTCAAAACGTTCGGGATCGAGCAGCGCCTCGCCGGACATCTCCAACGCCAGAACAGGGCTTTCTTCCCCATCATATTCTCTGACGGCGACGATCGTTATATCATTATTAACGGAAACGGATTCGGCGATATAGACAGCGGGGAGATCGCCGAAGAAGACGGAAAACACCTCGCCGACGGAGATTGTTCCCCGGTAACCGGTGATGATTACATCGCCGTCCGCATTCATATCGACGCTCGTGCCGTAAGGGATCTGACGGACAAAATCTGCAAAGGAGACCGTCGTTTTTCCCGGCGTGATTACCGTATCGGACAATATCTTCTGCGTGTCGGCAATCATCGCGCGCAGTTCCGCAACGGTAATCGGCTGTTCCGGCACAAAAGCGCCGGCAACAAGCGAAAACCATCCGCGATTGACCGCGATTTGCGCCGCAGCAGGATCGGTCATCGCCGCCGCGTCCGAGAAGCTGAACGTCTTGTCTTCAAGCTGAAAACCGAGACAAAAATTCAGTGTTTGCGCAGCGAATGCGCGTGTCGCGGGATCTTGCGGGCGCACTTCCCCGCCTGCAGGGATATCGACAACACCGAACTCCACGCCGAGCATTACGTCAATATACCAGGGGTCTGATTCAGAAAGATCGGAAAAATACTTTTCCGGCATCGTTTCGTCCGTAACGCTCATTTCAAAAAGCACGGAAAGATCGTGCAGCCACTCCGCACGGGTGATCGTTCCTCCTGAACCGTAAACGAGCTCGGTGTTTTGATAGGTCTTCCCTTGGTCGCTCGTCCGGACTTTTCTGGATCGTGTTGTCCCGTCGCTACTGCCGACGTCGCCGACCGAACGGATCGGTCCCGCCGCGTCCGTGCTCTCGGTCGCTTCCCGGTCGAGCGGTCGTTTCTCTTCCGCGAATACTGCGGGCAGCCCGCCCAGCGGCAATGAAGACAGAAGCATCAGTAACGTCAGAAAGACAGACAATGCTTTTACGGTTCTTTTCTGCATAAGAAAACCTCCTGAATTTTTTTCCGTATTCTATCCTATATGTTTTGTTTTACAATTGCAATACCCTGAATTGCTCCCCTGTCGTGAGCGGTATGGTTTTGCTGCGTGAACGGTAAAAAAATTTTCATGTCGCTTCGTCGGCAGTCATATCGTATCAAGAATAACCTGAAACAGGTTAAAAGTCAATACCCTGAAACAGGTTAATATATGATAAAAACAATCATATATTATGAAGGGGCTGCGGCTATGTATAAAAGAATCCGGGACCTTCGCGAGGACATGGATCTGAATCAGACGCAGGTGGCGCGGATGCTGAATATGTCCCAAACGGGTTATTCCAAATATGAGACGGGTGAGAATGATATCCCGACGACGGTACTGATCCGGCTTGCGGCTTTTTACGGCGTCAGCGTCGATTATCTTCTGGATCAGACGGATGAGAGGCGCAGATATCCCGAAAGTAATAAATAAAAAAAGAAGCGCAATGGGTCCGCTTCGCTTCTTGTATTTTTTTAAATACTTGGAATTGGATCTCGGGATTCGTATTGGTTTAATTTACGATTATCGCTTTTTTCGATTTCGCGGAGTATATTCGGTGATCTGAGCCGCGGGAACGGCACGATATCCGATCCCCGAGCCCCGATCCCCGCAAGTCCCCGATCCCCGCAAGCGGCGGTCAGAGATCGAACGGGTTTTCCGTAAAATAAAACTCTCGCATTTCTTCCTGCAGCTCGTTCATCAGTCTCCAAAAGCCCTTGGCGCGGCGGCCGAGGGCTGTTTTTAATTCTTCCGTGTTCACGGCGATCACGCCCACGGGCAGGTTCAGCGTCGTCAGCGCGTCGTGCAGCGCGTCGAGATTGTTCGCGAAGGGCTCCGGGAAGGGGAGCGATGCGCGGAACGCGTCGAACACGCTCTTCGCGTCCGTAAGGCGCGCGCCGTCGAGAAATACCACGTTCATCGTCATTCCTCCCCGTAGAGCAGTGTGAAGCTCTCGTAATGGTCGTCGGTGTAATAGATCAGCCCGTCGTTCGAGAACACGATCCGCTTCGCGCCGCGCTTCGATTTGCCGAGGGTGCCGATATCGCATTCGGTCCAGACGCGGCCCGGCGCGTCCGGCAGAAGCCCTTCGTAATTGCCGAATTTCGACCCGCCGATACACTTGCCCGGCGCGTAGGGCTCGAGACTGCCGCCCGACCAGCCGAGCTTTTCGGCCTCTTTTTTTGTGATGTAATTCTGCGGCAGCTTTCCGTAAATATGGATATACAGCGCCACGTCGTCTTTCTGATCGTAGGTGCCGTTCTTGTCGAGGGCTTTGCCGTCCTGCGGGTCGGTTTCATCCGCGGGCGCCGCGGTCTCGGGCGGCGCGTTGGCGTGTTCGGTGACCTCGGGGGAATCGTCCGGCAGCTCGATCTCGGGCAGATCGACGTCGAGCTCGTCCTCGACGACGTCGATGATGTCCTGCACGTTCTCGGCGCAGGACGCAAAGACCGTGACGATCGCGAGCAGCGCGAGCAGCAGAGCTATTATTTTTTTCAGGGACATAGGCGGGCCTCCTGTTCTGAAATATGTTTATCGAGGTCGAAGTCCTCAATATATCGAATGAAAAATGAAAAGTGAAAAATGAAAAGTTTCGGAAAAGCGCTTCGCGCCTTTTTATTATATACACGAAAAGGGGAAACTCGGGAAAAGAATGAACATTGATAATGCCGATAGACCCTGAAAAATAAAGTTTACGCACTTCTATAATCAGGTACGGACGCAGTCCGTCCTTAATTTTTCATTCTTCATTTTTCACTTAAATTCCGATATGTCAGAGGCGTGAACGTCTCTGACATTCGGAATTTACAGCGCCTTCGCGATCTCCTCGATCCGCTCCTCCGTCCAGTCCGGGTCGGTCAGAAGATAGGTCGTCCTTGCGAGCAGGTCGAGCATTTTCGGGTAGGTCTCGTTGGGATAATCCGGCACATAGGGCGCGTTGGCGGGGTGCTTGAAGGGATCCATCAGCGGGTGCAGCGCGCCGCGCTTTTCGAGGATCGCCGTCCAGTGGTTGTAAATATGCTTGCCCGTGTCGATGGGCAGATAGTTGCCGACCTTCGCCTGCGACGCTTTTTCTGCGAACGCGCGGGCTTCCTCTTCGGTGTCGAAGAGCACCGGCAGGGTCGTGCCGCAGTCTCCTTCGATATCGTTGGAGGGATTGAATTTATATTTCGGCGCGAGGCGTTCGGCGAGCAGCTTTTTGTTTTTCCGCAGGTCGGAAAGGATCCCGTCCAGTTTCAAAAACTGCTGATGCAGGATCGCCGCGGCCACCTCGTTGGTGCGCCATTCCGTGCCGCAGAACTGGGGCTCGGTCACGTCTTTGAGCTGGTCGCCGAAAAAGGCGATCGCGCTGGCGTCGTGGTAGATCAGCGCGCGCTCGTAGATCTTATCGTCGTCGGTGATCAGCGCGCCGCCCTCGCCCGCGGTGATGATCTTGAACTGGTTGAAACTTAAAGCGCCCGCGTTCCCGTGCGTGCCGAGGCGTTTTCCTTTATAGGAGCCGCCGTCCGCCTGACAGGCGTCCTCGAGCACGAAAAGCCCGTGCTTTTTCGCGACCGCACAGATGTGGTCCATATCGCAGGGGAAGCCCTGGATATGCACGGGGATGATGCATTTCGTGCGTTCGGTGATCTTCTTCTCCGCCGCGTCCGGGTCGAGCGTCAGCGTTTCGTCGATCTCCGCGATGACCGGGATCGCGCCCGCCTGCACCACCGCCATCGCCGTGGCGATATAGGTATACGCCGGCACGATCACCTCGTCGCCGGGACCGATACCCATGCCGATCAGCGCGCTGGTCAGCGCCGAAAGGCCCGAGGTCATCAGCAGCGAGCGCTTCACGCCGAAGATCTCGCGCATCAGCGCCTCGCACTGCTCCGTCTCGTGCATGCCGTTGTTGATCTTGAACAGATCGCGGGTGTCGATCACGCGCGCGACCGCGTCCTTTTCTTCCTGTCCGATTCGATACATATGCATCCCCTCCGCGTTTTTTTTCATCATAGCACAACGACAAAAAAAAATAAATCCTTTTCTTTAAAAAATCTATACAAATGCGCGCAGATATGTTAGTATAACCATAATAAACGAGACGGGAGGGTATTTATGAAATTTCTCGACTGCAACCTGAATTTCGGCGCGACGAACAACGGCGAGCCGTACAAAAACTGCGATACGTTCAAAGAACTGCTCGCGGAGCTTTCGCGCTGCGGGATCGGCGGCGGCCTCGTGCGCTGCGGTTACAGCAGCACCGTGGGCGTGAACTACGGCAACGACTTCGTTTCGCGCTGCGTCAAAAGCGGCGAGGCGAAAGACTTTGATCTGTACGGCGTGTGGGCGGTAATCCCGCCCTATACCGACGAGACGCCGAAGCCCGCGGATCTGCCCGCGGCGATGAAAGAGAATAAGATCGGCGCGGTGTATCTTTCGCCGCGGATCCACCGCTACGAGCTGAATGCGCTGACGATGGGCGAATATCTCGACGCCCTGCAGCAGACGAAGATCCCCGTGCTGCTGAACACCGCGAACGGCATCTCTATGGATCAGATCTACCGCGTGATGGCGGAATTCCCCCGCCTGACCGCCGTGGTCGCCGATCAGGACTGCTGGCCCAACGCCCGGCGGCTCTATCCGCTGGCGTATAATTACGAAAACCTGCGCCTCGATCTGTCTTACGTGATGGACGCGGGCGGCGTGGAGGACATGACCGCGCGCTTCGGCGAAGAAAAACTGCTCTTCGGCACCGCGTTCCCGTATCGGTACACGGGGTCGATGCTGGCGGTCGTGCGGTCAGCGGCGATCTCCGACGCGGCGCGGGAGAAGATCTTCGGCGGCAATCTCGAAAATATGCTTGAGGAGGCGGGCCTGAAATGATCAACAAAAACAGCGAACTCGCGCTGGAATTCTGGCGCACGGGGCGCCTGCCCTGCCCGATCCGCGATTTCCACGCCCATATGGACGAGCACGCGGAGATCTACTTCCCCTTCAGCAGCGCGGACGAAATGGTGAAGGATATGGACCGCAATGGCGTGAAGAGCCTGTTTTTCTGCGGGCATTTCGCGCTGGACGATCCGCTCTACGGCGAAAAATACAACGTCGAAGCGGTGAAAAAATACCCCGACCGGCTGCGGGCGTATCACATCATCCATTCCCGCTGCCTCGACCCGGAGCGGGAGATCCGCGAAGTCGACGAAAACCCGGACGTTTACGTCGGCTTCAAGCTGCTGGGCGACTACAACCGTTTCCCCGTCGACGATCCGATCCACGATCCGTACTACGAATATCTGAACGAGACGAAAAAATTCCTTCTGCTGCATACCTGGGGCGGCTCCGCCTGGGACGGGATCGATAACGTCGAGTCGATCGCGAAGCGGTTCCCCGAGATCCGTATTTTCTGCGGACACTCCTTTTTCAGCTGTCAGAAAGAGGGCGCCGAACGCCTGAAAAAATACCCGAACGTGTATTTCGAACTCACCGCGATCCCGATCGTGCGCGGCTATCTTGAGGATATCGTGAACGCGGCGGGCAGCGAACGGGTGCTGTTCGGCACGGATCTGCCGTGGTTCTCGACGATGCACGGCGTCGGGATGGTGCTCGGCGCGGACATCACCGACGAGGACCGGGAGAATATTTTCTACAGAAACGGCGATCGGCTTTTTGACGAAAGATAACACAATTTATTTACACAATATCTATTGTCTTTTCTGTGAAAACGCTGTATGATCAATAATGTCAAAATATTATTTCTTAACGGCGGTTCGTCTGAGCGCTCCGCCGCAACGGAAATAAATCGGAGGCAGAAAAATGAAAAAAGCTGTTAATAAGGTTATTTTGGTGCTGCTGACTGTCGTGCTGCTGATCGGCTGCGCGGCGCCGTGCGCGGCGCTCGCCGCGACCGCACCGCCCGAGTACGCTATAAAAAGCGCTGTGGCATGTGTCGGAAAGGTTTTCAGCACTACATTGGTTGCGAAAAACATTGCCGGACTGCAGAGCGGCTCTGTTATCATCGAATACGACGCGTCGGTGCTGAGTGTGTCTTCGTCTTTGGCATCGGCTTTCTACACTGTAACGGACGGTGCTTCCGGTCTGCAGCAGCCCGTAAGCACGGACGTGATGACCAACATTCTCAGTACCAATACTGTGTATGAGCCCAAGGCGGATGGGAAAGGCTACATTTCCTATTCGTTCATGACGCAGGACAGGGCGCTGGCGTCGAGCGACATCACCCGCGTGAAGTCGACCGAGCTGATTCTGGCGACGCTTTTCTTCACGGTGAAGTCGACCGCGCCAGTCGGAAAAACA
>JAFRPB010000215.1 GCA_017429345.1 Clostridia bacterium
CTTGATAAGGCGATAAATCAAAACTCATTTGATCGTTATTCCTCAACATTTTTCATCACCATCCCTTGTTTGTATTATATCATTCCTCTAATGAAAAAGCCAGCCCTACTTCTGTAGAACTGGACTTTTTCAGTGCCCTTGGAACCACAACGGTTTCCGGGGTTTTTCTTTTGTTCTGTTTTGTCTCGGTTTGATATTTAAAAACCGTTTTATAGGGGACAAATAGGGGACAAATCGTGTTTTAAATCGCACTGCGGGACAATTTTCGGGACAAATTCGGCGTTGGTTTTCTCCGGATTTTGGATGTCCGCACCGATTTATAGCGAAAAAAAGTGCACAATGAACTTTTTGACTTGTTTTGTCCCGATTTGATATTTTAAAAACATCAATTTCCATGTTATTGAAGCCCTGCACATACTTCTCCAAAGCCTGGACAATCCGTCCGTTAATGTCCTTGGCTGCATTAATCCTGATTTCTTCAAGTGCACAATTCATGTTGCCTGTCTGTTTCCTTATGCCTTCTTTTTTTTAAAAACACATATCCTTTCCCGCTTTTCGAGTTCGGATATGTGTTTCTTTTTCTCTTAGACTGTTATCTTAATGACATTGGGCGCTTGCCGGACTTTTTTATAAGCGGGTCGATCCCCCATGAGAACGGGACCGCATGGCCCCCGACGTCTTTCAGACGATCAGACTGAGGACGGGTCCAAACCCCTCCCGGGGACCGCCGCCGGTGCGTCGGTCCGCCTCCGGAAAATCGCAGCCCCGTTTGAAGAAATACAGCTTGAGACCGGCGTTCTGTGCGCGGGCGCGTCGAACGGACCGTTTCACGTCGTTATGACGACGATACCGGTTCCGTAATTTCCGCCCCGTCCGCAGCTTCGCCGGAAGTATCCGCGTCCGTTTCGGCCTGAAGCCGTTCGGCGCGTTCCTGAAGCTCCTTCATGACCTCCTGATGCTTCTCGTCCGAATAATCCCAGAAGAAAATATACGGGATCATAATAAGCAAATAGCCGAAGAAATCGAAGAACAGACCGATCAGCATACACTTGACGCGCACGTCGTCAACATAAAGGACGTCCCAGTCGGAGGTAAAACCGACGCCCACGAACATGATGGGGATGATCAGGCTGATCAGCGACGAGATGGGGCCGGTGAACCAGCCGATGATGCCCTGATAGCCTTCGAAGCGCTCGCCGGAGATATACATCTGATAGTCGCTCACGCGCACGCCCATATCGTTCTGCGCGATCTCCACCGCAGATTTCAGACCATCCGAGATCGCGTATGTAATGAAGATCACGAGGCCGCCGAGGAAATGGACCTTGCCGAGGAACAGGAATGCCAGCGCGTAGATCACGGTGCGCACGGCAAGAATGATCTGCTTGAATACCATCAGCGTCTTATACTGGAACCGCTTGCGGATCCACGGCGCCAGAAGCTGGCCGGGCGTGCCGGCAAATTTCAGCAAGATCTCCGCGATCGAGAAGAACAGGCCCTTTTCACGCCAGGTATAGATCAGCAGGACCGTCTTCATATTCAGCATGCCGTTGCCCAGGGAGTCAAGCAACCCGGCGATATTGTTGATCCATAGATACTTGTTTTTGAAGATGCCGCCGATACAGGTCCAGAAGTCGTAATAGGGCTTCTTTTCGATGGGCGGCGCAGGAATACGCTCGTGGATCTTGTTCAGGTTCAGGAACATGATGACGGTGCAGAGCACATAGAAAATGGGGATCAGATATTTGAACGTATTCAGATCCGTGATGCCGTCCACGAAGAGCGCGCCTGCGATGGTGGGCATAAGGAAATTGATCAGGTTCTGCATCAGGTGGCTCAGCTTCACCGGGAAGGAGCGCACCAGAAGACGTTCCTGCTGATCGGGGCTGATATTGTCCGCGATCGCCTGCGGCGAGCCCACGATGCCGAACATGCCGTAGAAGGAGAACAGAAGGTAAAGCTTCCAGACGCGCTCGGTCATGGGCAGCTTATACAGCGGCAGCCAGCAGATCAGCAGCACGAATACGAGGCACTGCACGACGTTCGCGTAGGCGAAGAGCTTGTATCTGCCGAATTTTTTCAGCAGCAGCCGACGGATCACGATGGAACGAAACCCGCCCCAGCCGTTGCAGAAGAAGTAAATGCCGAAGATCTTAAATATGTTATAGGCATTCAGACCGCTCCAGCGGGTGTCGAGGAACCGCTGCGCCGCTTCGGGCAGAAACCGCGACAGGTCGAAGATCATCAGCACGAGCCCCAGCGCGGCAAAGCTCAGATAGACGGCAAAGTATTTTGCCTGCGTCTTTTTCGGCAAAAAGCCGAGGTTCGCGTCGATGCCCATGCCGAGGATGCTCCACAGATACCCCGTCGCCATAAAGAAGGTGCCGATGGCGGAAAAGGTCAGAATGGGGATCTGATAATAGAACGCGACCAGATAGCAGCCGGTGCCAAACCCGAGAAAACCGTTGACGTAGCTCAGGGCGTAGTTGCCGCCCACGGCGCCGAAGATGGAAAAGTATTCTTTATACGGCACGTATTTGCCGGGCGCGGGCGTGCTCCAGTGCTCTTTCATGTCCTTGAAAAACGCCTTGACTTTTCCGTTTCCCTTAGCCATTCTTCGCAGCCTCCTCTCTGAATCCGTTCAGTTTTTCTTCGCGGAACGCTTCGATCAGATCCTCGCTGTCTTTCCGCGTTTTGCCGTATTGGGCCTTCGGCGCTTTCCACGCGGCGCCGACCTTGATATTCTTCGGCAGCCAAGATTCGCCCAGCGAGACGCCGGTCTCGTCCGCCGCGCCCATCAGGATCTCTTTCATCCCGCCGCAGGAGAAGAACGCGTGATGGTCGACCTCCTTCACGGATGCGGGCAGGAACAGACAGGGCGAGATATTGCCGCACTTGCTGAAAGCGTCGGAGCCGATCTTCTCGATCCCGTCCGGCAGGGTAAAGCCCGTGCCGAGCAGTGCGTCGTTCGCCGCGTCGTAGTCGTAGGAGCCGAGCCTGCCGCAGTCGAAAAACGCCATAACGCCGATCTCTTTAAGCGAATCGGGAAGCGTCACGTCGCGCAGATGTCCGTTTTTGAGGAACGCGAAATTATTGATGCGCTCCACGCCGTCGGGCACGGTATAGGCGTCGGGATAAGTAAACTCGTCCTCTTTTTCCGTGGGCTGCTGGCCGTAACAGACGGGATAGAGGATCAGGACCTTGCCGTCTTTGGTGAACAGCACGCCGTCGACGTCCTTATACCACTGATTGTCGGGGTCGACGGTGATCTTCTGCAGCTTTTTCGCGTTGTAGAAGGCGTACTCGTCAATATACTGAACGGACGCGCCGATATGCAGCTCTTCGGCGTTCTCGTCCGCGTTGACCGCGTATTCGCGGATGCCGAGAACGGGCTTTGACAGATCGGGATCGTTTCCCTCCCGGTCACGGACGTAGTCGATATTCAGCGTCTTTGTGCCGGCGTTGCCGTTGAAGCCGTAGAAGATCCAGCCGTTCAGGGACTCGTCGCCGCCGATCGCCGTTTCTTCGCTGTATTTATACGGCGCGCGGGAAACGGAGATCAACGAGATCGTAATGGATGCGGAAACAAAGCAGACAAGCACCGCGATGAATACGACCTTTTGCCATGTTTTCAACAGAACTCCTCCTTCCGGTTCTATGAAAATATTTATTCAACGGGCCGTTCCGTCAAAGAACGGTCCGGATCGTTCGGGATCGGCGGCCGCCGGATCTTTATTTCCGGGGCTCGCAGTTGAACAGCAGCGCGATCGCGGTCGACGCGCTGAACACGTTGTATTCCCTGCCGTCTTCCGTCTGCAGCGCCCAGTCGGAACAGATGATGTTCTCGCTGTTGCGGTGGCTGTACGCCGCGTCGGCGTGCCGCTGGAGCCATTCCAGCGCGGGGATATCGTTCCGCTCGACGGCGTAACGGTAAAGCCAGCGGGTCAGGATCCCCTTGAAGCCGTCGATATCGAATTCGTTCCGGATTTCCCAGTTGAAAATACCGTTTTCGTCGTAGCCCATGTCGCGGAACGTGAAGCGCTCGGCCGCGTCGGCCCGGTTCAGATACATCACGCAGCCGTCCGCCTGCCACAGCAGCATGCAGGCGCCGATGAACGTACCCTGGGTGTAAGTGAACGCCCACGTGTCCTTGCGGCCGTCCGTCCAATACGCGTCGTAGACCTTTCCGCTTTCCCGGTCGAAAAGCTCCCTGACCGTCCACGCCATGATCTGCTTCGCCTTGTCGAGATATTCCGCATTTTTCAGGTTCCGGCTCAGAAGGCAGGCGGCGATCGCCGCCGGGCACTGGGTGCAGCTTGTCTTCCGGTCGCGGGTGCCGTCATTCCACCACAGGCCGCCGCCAAGATCGTCGCTCCAGCCGCGCCCGAACATCAGGTCGAAATTGTTTTTCGCAATTTTCAGATACCGTTTTTCGCCGGTCGCCTGATAAAGCCTGTTCAGGGCGACGGCGCCCCAGGCGATATCGTCGTTATATTGATTGCCGCTCCAGTCGGCGTTTTCGTCCTTCGCGCCCAGGAACCCGTTCTCGGCGGTTTCCCGCGCATAGGACAGATAATCCGGGTTGCCGGTCTGTTCATAGGCGTCGAGGAACGTTTCAATGATCTCCGCGTCGCTCCAGAAGCAGGAGCCCGCCAGACGGCCGTTATCGTAGTATTTGCCGATAAAGGCGTCCATTACGGTTTTGCCCATTTCGGTATACGCAAGCCCCGTGCTTTTGCTCACTGCGCTCAGATCGGTGAGTCTGCCGGGGTCCGCCGCCGCATTTTTCAGGACGGCGTTGTAATACCCTGCGCACAGGAAGGTCGAGGCGACGCCGCACTGAGACAGCAGATCGGTGTAATTCTCCGCGTCTTCGCCGCCCGAGCAGAAGAAGGGATCGTAAAGGCCGTCTTCATCTCTTGTCTGCAGCTCGTCGTCCAGCACCGCCTTCAGATGCTCCAGAGGAAGCACGTTTTTCAACGGATCGGTCTCGAAGAATTTCACATAGCTTCTGGCGAGCCAGCCGACGCACCAGGCTTTGAAGATCGGGTTCTCGCGCATGACGATGCGCTCCCCGCCGTCCTCCGCTTCGGCTGTCCCGAACGTCAGACCGACCGTCGCGTCCACGGTCGCCTTCGTCAGATCATAATAGGTACGGTCTCCGGTGATCTCATAGAGAAGGCTGCCGGCGTAGATCATCGTCGCCTGATTATAAACGCCCTTCCAGCGGCTGACCGTGCCGTCGAGCTGTATCGCGTCGCTGAACAGGTCGCCCTCGCGCAGAGTGTCGTTCATCCATTGATAAAGCTGCTTGCCGCGCTCAAGATAGATCTCCTTGCCGGTGCACTGATACGCCAGCAGCTCTGCGACGGCGGCGGGCGCGTTGTCGCAGGCGTTCTTGCTCTTGAATTCGTAAGACCAGTAGATCCCGCCGCCCAGCGCGTCGTCATGGCCGGTCCAGAGAAATTCCAGGTTCTTTTCCGCCGCGTCCAGCAAATCTTTTCTGCCCAGGTTCCGGTATCCCAGCAGGAGCTGGATGCAGACCCAGGCGTTGTCGTCATAAAAAAAATCGTCCTTCTGCCCGGCGGACGCGTTATAATACGTCACGCCGGAATAAGTCCCGCCCGGCGCGGCGACGGTCGCGTTCTCCACCTTATAGAGGTCGAAAATCCTTGTGAGCGCGTCGGTATAATGCAGCCGCAACCCGACGTTCGCGGGGAACATCCGGTACGCGTCGCCGAGCATTTCCGCATAGGAGGCCGCCGGCCAGACGTAGGGGATCTCCGTTTCATCGGTCTTATTATAAAGCCGGTGTCCGGTAAGGCTGCTGCATTTGCGCATCAGCAGCCCCGCAAGCTCCCATCCGGCGATATTATAAGGATCCGCCGCAATATCCGCCGCCTGCTTCAGGGTATATCCGCCCATGGAAAACCCCGTTGAGAAAAACATAACGAAACTGAGGAAAAAAGCAATGATTTTCCGCATACGATCCGGGCTCCTTTCAAGATAGGATAGGGTGCGATCTCATTTTTCAGCGAATCAGAGAGCTGACAAGGTCCGGGCGGTTGGTGGTGATGTTGTCCGCGCCCGTCAACGCCATGAAAAGCGCGATATTCACGTAGTCCACCGTCCAGACCGACACCGTCAGACCGGCCTTGTGGAACACGGACGCCAGCTTCGGGTTCGCGTCCTCCCAATACAGATTGATGCCGATCGCGCCGAGCCTGGCGGTTTTTTCCGCCAGCGCCGCAAAGTCGTCGTCTTCCGAGACGTCCGCGTTGAGATAATAGGGAATGCCGGGGCATTTTTCGCGGGCGGTTTCGATATCATGCTCACGAAGCCCGGTGAAGAAGATCCGGTCCGTCACCCCGGCCTCATCGGCCAGCGCGGGGATCTTTTCAAGATATTCCGTGTTTTTCACGTCCACGTTCGCCCGGACGCCGGGATGGGCGGCAAGAAACGCGAAAGCCTCGGCGGCCGTCACGCAAACCGCGTCCTCAGCAGGTCTGTCATGCGAGAGCACCGGCGTGCCGTCCGCGGTGTAATTCAGGTCGAATTCGACGATATCCGCGCCGGCGGCGACGCCCGCCTCCATGGCCTCGACGGAGTTCATCGGCAGCTCCATACTGCCGGCGTGGGCGGTGACAGTGATCTTACCGGCCAGCGGGCGGCCTTTGACCTTTACCGGCAGGCCGATGAAATAGAAGCCGGAAAGAACGATCGCCACGGCACGGTAGAGGAAAGCAAGCGCTTTCACCATGTTTTATGCTCCTTTTGCATGGTTTTTCAATAAAGGCGGTCCCGCCCTGAGGACGGGGCCGCCGGGTTCATTTACGATCAGGAATGATAGCTGATCATATGGGCGAAGTGGATGAAGAAGTGAACGATGCGGTAGAAAATGCCGACGATCTCAAGGTCTTCAAACTGCGTGAGACTTGCGCAGCGGTTGCAGACGAACTCGCCGCAGTATTCGCAGTAGCCCTCGCCGCGCAGGTTCGGGTTCGCAACGTGATGCCCGAAGCCGCCGGGGATATCTCTTGTTTCGATCTCGCCGCAGACCGCGCACTCTCTGTGCTGGGTGCCGCCCGAGGTGCAGGTGGCCTCGGAGCCGGCGTCGTTGATCCATTCGCCCCACTGATGGGAAAGCTTCTCAACGGATCTCGTTTCGGTCTTGCCGCAGATCGCGCAGGTTCTGGTCTGCTCGCCCGCCTGGGCGCAGGTGGGAGCCTTGGTCTCGACCCACGCGCCCCACTTGTGCTCCGAGCCGGTGGACCGGATCACGCGGTCTTCCTGCTTGCCGCAGGCTGCGCAGATCCTTGACTCAGTCCCGTCCTCTTCGCAGGTGGCGGGCTTCGTCACCGTCCACGCGCCGAAGGTGTGGCCCTTTGCGGGGATCTCGCGGGTCTCCCTGTGGTTCGCGTCGTTCGCGCAGACGCGCTCCTCTACTCCAGCTTCTTCGCAGGTCGCGGGAGTCTTCACGGTCCACGCCCCGTAAGAATGGCCTTTCGCCTCGATCGGGCGGGTTTCGGTATGGTTCGGATTATTGGCGCACACGCGCTCCTCCTCGCCCGCATCCTCGCAGGTCGCGGGCGTTTTGACCGTCCAGTCGCCCCAATTATGCGCGTTTGTGTCGATAGTGCCGGTCGTGGGCGTGCTGGTCAGCGTCTCGCCGCAGCCCAGGCAGTATGTCACTTCGTCCCAGGTGGGCGCCGTGCAGCAGTTGCCCGCCGTCTCATGTTCTTTCCTTGTGCCGACGCCGCCGACGTGTCTGGTCTTGTCGATGGCCAGCGTCTTCACGTTCGTCGCGCCGCAGGCGCAGGACTGCGCCTGCGTGCCGATCTCGTGGCAGTTCGCTTCTTTCGTGACCTCGCCGTCGACCCAGCTATGACCTTCGGTCACATAGGTTGCGGTGATCGTGATATCCGCAGTCACGTTCGTGTAATCGCCGGACCAGCCGGAGAAATGCTTGTGATTTTCGCCGTTGTTGATGTATTCCGCCTCGGCGGGAGCCGTCGCGCTTCCGCCCGCGCGGACTTGTTCGGTTTTGACTTGGGCGCCGTCGACCGTGAAGGTCACGTTGTAATACACAATCGCGTCCATGCTCTCAACGAGCTCTTTCAGTTCCGCGATGATCGCGAGCACCGCCGCTTCGTTGTTGTCGATTGCGAGCGCGTCGTCAAGATCTGCGAGCTTCGCGTTCAGCGCCGTCACGTCGCTTTCGTCGTACAGCGTGGGATCGGCTGCCGCGTCCGCGCTGACCGTCTTCGCGGCCGCCACGTCGGCGTTGTCATTGATATTCAGCTTGTCGATCTCGCTGCCGTGCTGCGTCTCATGTCCGCACGCGACGCAGTATTCGTCGCCGGTGTAGCCCTTGAAGGTATAGCCGGGCTCTTTCGCGTTTTCGGTCCTTCTTTCGGCGGTGGAATGGTGATCGTAATCGTATTCACCGGACTCGAAGGTCGTCTCGCCTTTTGCTCCGCAGAATTCGCAGGAATGGAAATACGTCGCCTTTGCCGAACAGGTCGCGGCAGTGTTCCGGTATTCCTCGTCCGTATCCTGCGCGGTGAAGCTGTGCGGACCGTAGGTATGGTCGCTGATATCGGTGATTTCGGTCGCGGCGTTCTCGTCCGCAAACAGCTTGTCGCAGCCGGCGCAGCTCCAGTATTCGATCGTGCCGTATTCGTCGCATCTTGTGGAAGGAACAGCCGCGTGGTGCACGGGTGAGTGACCTTCCGCGGTCAGAACGTCGGTCTTCGTCGCGGTGAAGGTCTGAGAGCCGATCGTCGCCGTCGCAGTGTAGGTCTTGAAACCGTCGGTCAGATGCCCTGCGTCTTCGCTGTCGGTCAGCGCGACGGAGGCGGTCAGAGTCTGCTCGTCGTCGCCTTTCACACAAGAGACGTCAACCGTCACGGTGTATCTATCGCCGGCCTTCGTCCAGGTCCAGTCGTCCTCGGCGGGCTCGGCGTAGTTGTGGCCGGTGGCGGGATCGCCGGCAACCCGCTTTGTTTCGGTATTGCCGTCATAGTCCGCAGTGTACTCCGTATAACCGGCGTGCGTGCAGTCGGGCTCATGCGCGTCGGGCGTCACGGCGGCGTCATAAAGCTCGACGTGCCCGCTGTGATTCGTGCAGACATATTTTGCCTGCGCCGATGTGAAGTCCGCAGACCATACAAAGGAATCGAACGCGTACGCGTGCGGGCCGTAGGTATGGTCGCTGATATCGGTGATCTCGGCCGCGGCGTTCTCATCCGCAAACAGCTTGTCGCAGCCGGAGCAGCTCCAGTATTCGATCGTGCCGTATTCGGTGCACTTGGTCGACGGGACCGCCGCGTGGTGCACGGTCGAGTGACCTTCCGCGGTCAGAACGTCGGTCTTCGTCGCGGTGAAGGTCTGAGAGCCGATCGTCGCCGTCGCGGTGTAGGTCTTGAAACCGTCGGTCAGATGCCCGGCGTTTTCACTGTCGGTCAGCGCGACGGAGGCGGTCAGGGTCTGCGTGTCGTCGCCCTTAACACAAGAGACGTCAACCGTCGCAGTGTAGGTATCGCCGCTCTTCGTCCACGTCCAGTCCTCTTCCGCGGGCTCGGCGTAGGTGTGGCCGGTCGCGGGATCGCCGGGGACCGTCTTCGTCTGCGGGTTCGTGTAGGTCGTACCGTTATAGGTCACTGAGGCGGTGTATACGGTAAAGCCTGCCGCTGTGCAGGTCGCGTCGGTCTCTGCGGACGTAACGTTCACTTCGGGCGTGATCGTCTCGTCGCAGTCGTCGCATTTGAAGGTCGCGGCGACGGTGTTCCCGTCGGTCCACTCGCCCCAGGTCGGCGCACCGGTATAATGGTGATCCGTTGCGGGGTCGCCGGCAACCGTCTTCGTCCGGGGATTCGTCCATGTCGCGCCGTCGATCGTTACGGACGCCGTGTATACGGTGAATCCGTCTTCGGTGCAGGTCGGGCCGGTCACCGCGGGCGTGACGGTCACTTCGGGAGAGACCGTATTTGAACAGCCGTCGCAGGTGAAGGTCGCCGTGCAGGTCCACGCGCCGCCGTTTTCGGTCCAGTCGCTCCATGTCGGCGCGGCGGTGTAGGTGTGCGCGGCGTAGGTCGCCTCAAGCACGTCCAGCACGTCTTTTTCCGGGCCGAAGGTATAGCTGCCGTTCTCCCAGCTGCCGTTGGGCTCGTCGAGCGACGCGGCGACCAGCGTCCAGCCGGTAAAATGATATCCCACCGGCGGGGTCGGATTGCCGGGCGTATAAACCTCGCCGTAGTCGCGGGTGATCGTGGTCAGCTCACTCGTGCCGGCCCAGGCGCCGCCTTTCGGGTCGATGCGCAGGTCGCTGGTGTTGATTGTCCAGTTGGCCTTCAGCGTCGCGTTGCCGTATTTTCCGGTCAAAGAGGTATCTTTATTGTAAGTGTTCCCGACCGTCCACGCGCCGGCGCCCGAGGTCGCGGTCCAGTGATCGAAGGTGTGGCCCGTCTTCACTGCGCCGGGGAGTTTATCCGTACTTTCGATCGTGTAGGTCTTTTGGGAGATCGCTTCGCCGCCGTCGGTGTTGTATGTGATATAATAATTAATCGCGGTCCAGTTGAGATCGTAGGTCACCGTGCTCCACGGACCGGCGATCCCCTCCGTCACCACATAACCGTTCATGGGCGAGGTAATGCCCGCGGTATAACTGCCGCCGGGGGTCAGCTGCGAGGAGCTGCTGAACCAGTTTCCGCTGCGGTTGTAGCCCGTCCGCGTGGGAGACGGCGTTGTAAACGAATTATTGTAGATCTTCGTGATCGTCGTATTTGTGCCGGATTCGCTGTCGACGAACTTCGACTCAAACGTGAACAGATTGCGATACCAGGAATGGATCGGGTAAATGAATGTCGTACTGCCGATCTTTACCCCCCATGTATTCGTCACGAGCTGCGCGGAAGATATCATGGATGCGCCGTTGCTGATCTGGGATGCGGACTTCTGCTCGGACCATTTCCGGACGTTCGTCGCGGAGATCGTGCCGCAGTTGTAGCATCTGTTGAGGTCGGTCGCAGAAGACCAGCCGATATCATAAGCGTATCCGCTCCCCGCGCTGATCGTGCCGGCGTTATACATACCGGTATTGATGTAATCCAGTTTGCCGTAGCTGGTGCTGACAGCGTTGTCGCCGATGCCGGAAAAGATGCCGCCCGCCATATAACTGGAGCTGACGTTGCCCCAGTTGAAGCACTGGTCAAACTCGGAATTATCGGTGTCCTCAACGTAACCGATGATGCCTCCCATATATTTGCCGCCGCTGACCGTTCCTGCGTTGAAGCACTGCTTGAACCATACCCAGTCGGCGTTGCTGCCGTCGTCGCCGTTGAAATATCCGAACAGACCGCCGCCGGTGCCGCCGGACGTACAGGTGACGGAACCGACGTTATAACACTGCTCAAACGTTTCGCCGACTTTTGATTCCGAATAGCCGACAAGACCGCCGGCATAACCGCCCCTGACGCTTGCGGCGTTGGAGCAGTAGCTCATATTCAGCGAGCCGCTGTCCGGCTCTTTGAATATGCCGACAAGACCGCCGACGTGAGACGAGCCGGAGACGCTGCCGCTGCGCACGTGAACGTTGTTCATCGTCAGGGTATCGTTGGCGTAACCGACCACGATGCCAACGTCGTCGGCGTTGCTGCTGACGTTTGCATTCACAAAGTTCAGGTTTTTGATCACGGCGCCGTTTGAGGTGTAACGGAACAGTCCCCAGTATGCGCCGCTTGCGGAGAGCGAAAAGTTTCTGATGATATGGTTCTGGCCGTCGAACGTGCCTCTGAACGCGTTGTTCGCGTTATTCTGCACGCCGGACATGTTCTGATTGCCCAGATCGATATCCCCGCTCATGACAACGGTTTGTCCGGCGTAGCTGGTGCCGTTCGCCACGTTTGTCAGGAACGTGCGCAGCTGCGCCGCCGTGGAGATCGTAAGATCCGCGGCGTCCGCCGTAAGAGACAGGCCGCCGAACACGGATACGGCCATCAGGATACTGAGCAAAAAAGAAAGAGTTTTTCTGATCGTCATTTTCACGTCTTTCACCCCTAATTATATTGCATTTTTATTATATTCCCGTGAGCGTGACAATAGCGTGACAAAACAGGAGATATTATATATTTTTTATTTGAAAATTAGGTTAACTTTTATCATATTTACTGTTTTTTCTCTCTGATCTGCTCCAGCTGATAGATATATTTTTCCGCCCAGCTGTATTGGTTCATGAATTCACCAAAGTAGAAACCGTCCTCAGCGCCGTCAAGATAATCCCAGTAATCGCAGTCGACGAGCGTAATATCGATCGCGTAGGCGCTGCGCCGGTGCATCAGAACGTTCCCGAGACCGTGTTCATCCAGCGCGTCCTTCAGCGACGCGGCGATCTTTCGCAGATAAGAGAGATTGTTCTGTGCGTTCCCGCTGTCCTCGAAAAGCGCAAGGCAGATCTCGCCGTTGGTGGCGAACGCGCCCCGCAGACAGACGAGGTACGCCAGCATCTCTTTTGCTTTGGTGCGGCTGAACCGCAGCGGCTTATCGCCGACGTAGGCCTCAAAGCCGCCGAAGCAGTGCACCCGCAGACGCGCAGGCGTCTGATCTTTCTCGGGAACGGGATTGCGAAGGTGAAGAAGCGCCGCCCGTACGTCCTCGTCCAATACGGGTTTCAGAATATAAGCGCTCACAAAAAGACGCAGTGCGTCCAGCGCGTATTCCTCATACGCCGTAGCCATCACGATATTGACGCCCGGATATTTCTCTTTCAGCTCCGAAGCGAGAGTGATACCGTTTTTGCCCGGCATATCAATATCAAGAAAGGCGACGTCGATCTTCTGAGCAGCGCAGACCGCCAACGCCTCGTCGGCGTTTTTCGCGTAAAAATAGGTATTTTGCTCTCCCTCGGCGCAGACCCGCTCGATGGCGTCGTGGATCTCGATATGCTGAAAAACTTCGTCGTCAGCGATCAGAATATTCATACGCGGGCTCTCCTCTTCTCTTTCTTTTCTTCGGGGATGCGGACGGTCACCTTCGTGCCGGAGCCCGGGACGCTCTCGATCTCCATCGTACCGCCGCACATATAGGCGAGCCGCTCGCGGGTATCGCGTATGCCCGTGTGAACTCTGCCGTCGTCGGAGACTTCTTCCGGGTCGAACCCGGCGCCGTCGTCCTCGACTTCGACGATGAATTCCCCTTCGCACCGGTAAGACCGCACGGTGACCGTGCCGCTTTGCGGCCCGTCCTTTCCGCGAAGACCGTGACTGACGGCGTTTTCCACCGCGTTCTGCACCGTAAAGGCGGGCAGCTCGAAGCTGTCGTCGCGGATATCGTATTCCACGTTCAGGTCGTCGCCGAAGCGTTTCTGCTGAAAGTAGATATAATGCCGGACGATATCGAATTCTTTTGCCGCGGGGATACAGACGTCCTCGTTGAGCAGATCGATGCAGCCGCGCAGGAACGCCGAGAACTCGTTGATCGCGCGGGGCGCCTCCTCCGGCTGATAGACGCTCAGGTGCCGGATCACTGACAGGCTGTTGAAGATAAAGTGCGGCTGCATGCGGTGGCTGATGAGCATCAGGCGCGTGTCGTGCAGCGCTTTCTGGGCGCCGACGGAATACTCGATATAATCGAAAATATGACAGATAAACAGAAGCATCGTGGAGAACGCCGTGGCGAGAATGCCGAACGAAACGCCGTAGAAGAAATACTGCAGCACGACGGCGACGATCGTCAGCGACAGATAGGTCACGACCGAAATGCGCTCGATCCTGCGAAAATAGCGCAGATAACGCATCAGTACGAAGAACGCAAGGATCAGCCCGACGGCGACCACCGCGCCGGTCAGATAGAAATAATCGGCGCGATAGTAGGTATTGTTTTCGTCGAACGCATACATAAAATGAAAGATGCGCGAAAGGATCAGGATCACAGTCCCGACGCCCGCAAGGCAGTAGGCGCTGATGATCCAGTTTCTATGGTTTTTTCCCGTCCGCCGGAAGATCAGGTGCTCCATATAATTCGCAAAGACTGCGATCGAAAGAAACTGCATCAGGAACGTGCAGAAATTCGCGATGCGCACCGCGTAATATCCCCAGCTCGACGTATTGCCCCGAGCGAACCAGGACAGCGCGTCGAAGAACAGCAAAAACGTTAGACTGACCATCAGCACCGACAGCCGGCTCGTTCCTTTTTTGTCGAAATGTCGGGTCCTGATCAGGATCAGAACGGCAAACAGGCAGGAGATCCCGCCCCAGACCTCGATCGCGATCTGTGAACTTCGAATGATTTCCAAAACAAATGCATCCTTTTCGTTTTAATCTGTCAATCGCGGTTTGCGGAAAGGATCAGCGTCGTCACGCTTTGCGGCTCGAGCGTCAGGGAATCCGTGAACTCGCCGTCGAAGACCGCCTCGCATTTTTTGTCTGCTGAGGTAACGAACACTTTCTGCGCCTCGTACGCGCCGTTCAGCCGGACGTTCTCTTCTTCCGGTTCGTTGTTGATTATGATCAGATAGTCCGCGTCGCAGTCAGTATAGGCAAGGGTCTTGAGCGTCGATTCCTTCATATGATAATCGAGCACCCCGACGCGCACGGCTCCCGGGGGGATCATGGCGAACTGCTTCATGATATAATAGCGATAATACTGCACCAGCTCTCCGTTTTTGTAATCAAGCAAGGCGTCGCCGCCGACCGCCGTCCAGTTCTGCCAGGACACGGCGTTCATCAGCGTCAGGTCCTCCCACATGACGTTCGCCATATGAAGACCGCTTTCGATCGTCAGCGGATCGAGCGTCTGCGGCAGCTCGCACCATTCGCTCATCTCGAATTTCAGCCCCCGGTAATTCAGGGCGAAACGCTGTCTGACGGCCTTTTTTTCTTTCGTGTTGCCGTCGAGCCAATAGGAATGGCCGGAGTAGACGTCGCAGAACTCGCGCAGGATCTTGCTTGCGTAGAATTTTTTCTCGTATTCCACGCTGCTTTTATTCATGCTGCCGCTCTCCGGGCCCAGAAGCTTGAACGTGTCGCCGCGCTCCTGCATGCGCGTCGCGAAACACTCAAGCAGCGCGACGGCTTCCTCCGGCGAATAGTGGCAGCCTTCCTGTTTGATGCTGCCGGCGCCCCAGTCCCACTGGGGTTCATTGATCGGGGAAACGCCGTAGACCGGGTATCCTTCCTCAATAAAATGCTCGGCGACCGTCAGAAGATAATCGGCGAACGCGGCGTAGTTCTCCGGGGGCAGATTGCAGCGGCCTTCCTCCGGGCTGCCGGACGCCCTGCCGCTTTCGGTCAGAGAAAAATGCGGGCTGTTGCAGAACAGAACGATCTTCGTCGCGCCGTTCCTGACGGCGAGATCCATCATCCGGACGGCGTTTGCGTCGCGGGAAAAATCATATTCGTATTCGCCGGTCGATTCATTGAATACCCAGAAGCTCTCGGTGCGGTGGTTCGCTTTCGGGATCACGGACGCGGGGTTTTCTTTCTCGCCCGCGCCGACGTTGTAACGGAAGATATCGAGCCCCAGACCGGTCTCTTTATTAAACAGCAGCGCAGCGATCCGCTCCGCCTCGGCTTCGTCGGCCACATCCTGCGCCCACCACGCGCCGGACGTGCCGAAACCTTCGTTCGTCTGATGGGTATCGTATTGATTGACTTTCAAAGTATGCTGCGGCAAATAGCCGACCCAGCCCGTCAAAGCAATCGCGATGCTCATGAAAAAAGCGACGATCTTCGCAAGAAAACTCATAAAAAAGCTCCTTTCCTTCGGCTGAAAAATACTGTATATTTCCGTTTGACTGTCTGAGCGCCTGTCGGTCCTGCCGCAGAAAAATGAGAGAACCCGGTTTAAACGGAAAATCGGTTCCGTCTCAACGGCAAGACAGCGTCGGCAAATGCATTTTTAACTATTATATCATATCCCGAACAAATTGGACAGACTTATTTTCAAAAAATCATAAATATTACTCGAAGACTGTAAAACGATCCAATTCGCTCTTCAAAACGTCAAGCCGGAGCAATACAGGACAAAGAAAACCCCCGGGAACCGCCAAGGTTTCCGGGGAGTTATACATTGCAAGGGGGCTGCGTTCGCCGAACCGCCGGCCCGGGGTCATCTCGTCGCGAGGATGTAGTCCGTCATGGCGTCCGCCGTTACGGTCTGGTCGGCCAGACTGATGACGTAGTCGAAACCGTTATAGGTCCATTCCGCTTGCGATACGGCGTTGTCCTCCCCGGTAAACCGGACGGTCATACCGTTGATTTCATGGGGAATCAGGTTCTCTCCGTCCGCCTGCGCATTTTCCGCCTGCGCGGCTTCTGCCTGCGCGGTCTCGCCTTCTTCCGCGTCTTCCATGATCAGCGTCTTGCTGATATAGCCCGCGGTCCCGTAGTTCACGATGATCGCGTTCCGATCGGCGGAATACGACGTCGCGAGGATCCTGTTCAACCGGTCGGAGCACTGCATTGAGAATCCCGCGCACTCGACGGCTTCCCCGAGCGTATCGAACGACTGCACGGAGCTAAGATCCGCGCTGATTGTCTGCACGGGTTTCTTATTACGGTATCCGATCAGGACCACCGTCAGAACGACGGCGGCGCAGACAACCGAAAAGATGATCGTGAGCAATACTTTCTTATTCTTTATAGCTGGTCTCCTTTGATTGACTCAAGCATATAAACAAATTGTTCCGCCCAACTGTACTGCGTCATAAATTCACCCTGATATCCCGTGGCAGGCGATACGGCGGGCAGAACGGAGCGTCGGGCGACGGCACCACGCTGATCATCAAGGATACGACCATCACGACCACGGGCAGCGGCTCCGGCGGCATCATGACAACGGGCGGCGGCGTCACGAAAGCCTATAACCTCACCGTAACGACGAGCGGACAGTCCTCGGCGGCGATCCGCACCGACCGCGGCGGCGGAACGGTCACCGTCGACGGCGGAACCTATACCTCGAACGGCCTCGGCTCCCCGGCGATCTATTCCACGGCGGATATCACGGTATCGAACGCGACGCTGGTCTCGAATCTTTCCGAGGGCGTGTGCATCGAGGGCCTGAACTCGATCACGCTGAACGACTGCGATCTCACCGCGAACAACACCAAACGCAACGGCAACGCGAAATTCCTTGATACGATCATGATCTATCAGAGTA
>JAFRPB010000018.1 GCA_017429345.1 Clostridia bacterium
CCGATATCCGATCCCCGATATCCGATCCCCGATCCCCGATATCCGATATCCGATCCCCGAACCCCGATACCCGATCCCCGATAAAACAAATCATAAAGGAGAAATAAAAATGAAGAAATTCCTCTACTACTTCCTCCAGTGGACCTGGCAGCTGCCGCTGAACATCGTCAGCGGGACGATCTATCTGATCTGCAAGGCGATGGGCAAGAAGCAGGAGCGCTTTTACAACGCGTTCATCACCTATCTCGACTGGAATCAGGGCGGCATCTCGCTCGGGCAGTTCATCTTCATGAAGAACAATCACCCGAACAAGAACTGGACCTACAACACCCGCATCCACGAATACGGGCACACCTTCCAGGCGATCCTGCTCGGGCCGCTCTATCTGATCGTGATCGGCATCCCCAGCGCGGCCTGGTGCCATTTCTTCAACGCTGGCGCAAAAAGCACAATAAATCCTATTACGATCTGTTCTGCGAAAAATGGGCGAACTTCCTCGGGCAGAAGCACACGGGGCTTAAGATGACCGACGTGAATCCCGACAAGGAACGGCACAAGAAGCCGCTGGCGGAGAACTGACGATCGGATAGCGGAAAAACGTGACAGAGTATTCCTTCCATGATCACATAAATATACGTAAAAAAGCGGAGCTCATCGCTCCGCTTTATTTTTTCAGTATCTGCTCAGGCGCCCCGGCATGTCAGCGCTCATGCGGCAAACAAGGAGACACTTTAAGCGAATCTTACTTTATACGTTCAGCGCCGCGCGCATGCTGAAGTAGAAGCAATAGATTGCGCAGAGCAGGCGGACGACGCTCGCCATCATGCCGTCGCCTTCATAATCATAGCAGAAGCAGTGCTCCCCGTGGGGATGGTTTTTGACGTCGGAGGACCACAACGCCGCGTAAGCCTTCTCCGCTTTGATCAGAGTTTCTTCCTTCGCGGGATCAAGAAGCGCCTTCTGATCGACGGTCAGCGCGTCGAAAGCTTTTCTCGCCGCGTCGATCCTTTTCTTGCTCGCGTTGTCGTACGTCACCTTTCCGATCGCGTCGATCAGCGCCGCGGCTTCTTCCGCCGCCGCGCGGTCGGTTTCTTCTTTCTCCGCCTGCGCTTTGAGCGCTGCGTATTCATTCTCGGCGTCGGTCAGCGCCTGTTTTGTCGCCGCGGGAACGAGCGCCTGCTGATCTTCGGTCAGCGCGTTGAAAGCTTCTCTTGCGGCGTCGATCTTCGCCTTGCTCTCGTCGTCGTACGATACCGTGCCGATCGCTTCGATCAGCGCTGCAGCTTCTTCTGCTGCCGCGCGGTCGGCTTCTTCTTTCTCCGCCTGCGCTTTGAGCGATGCGTAAGTATCCTCGGCGTCGGTCAGCGCCTGTTTTGCCGCCGCGGGCACGAGCGCTTGCTGATCTTCGGTCAGCGCGTCGTAAGCTTCTCTCGCCTCGTCGATCTTCGCCTTGCTTTCGTCGTCGTAAGATACCGTGCCGATCGCTTCGATCTTCTCTGTTACGGCGGCCGCCGCGTCGTCGTCCGCGTTCGGCTTGATCGTCAGCAGCGCGCCGACGTAGGTCACGTCGTAGTCGGGCGCGGTGATATCGGCGTTGATATTATATGTGCCGACGGTCTCGCCCGTATCGCGGGAGAGCGTAACTGTGATCGAATCGCCTTCAATGAGGCCTTCCGTCTGATACGTCAGGGTGGGATCGCCTTCACCCCGGAACTTTTCCTTCGCATCGGCGCTCACGGTGAGGTCCTTCGGGGAGACGGTGACGTCGACGGAAGCTTCGGGGATATCGTTATAGAATTCGTCTCCGACCGTCTTGTAACAGACGGTATAAGAGCCGGCGCTCTTTGCCGTGGGGATATCCGTGCCGTATTCGCCGCCCTCGAGCTTATACTGCATTTCGCCGCCCTCGGCTGTGCCGGTCACGGTCAGAAGCGGCTGTGTGCTGCCGTCGTAGGTCCTGTCGTTCGCTTCGACGGTGCAGGCGGTCGGATCAGCATTCTCAATGGTATAATAATTTCTGAGCGTGTAGTTTCCGCGATTTGAAGGCACGGTGAGCGCAATGGTATAGTCGCCGGGCTCTGTCGGAGGCTCGTCAAGCAGGACGCCGTCTTTATAATACCTGACGTTTTCTGCGGAGAGCGAGAGTTTCAGCTCTGCATTAAAAATATCGAGGTTCGGCGACAGCGTCGCCTTCGCGCTTTTTCCGTCGTTATAAACGGTCTTTTCCGGTGCGTTCAGCGAAAGGCTCATGCTGTGATTCGGGATTGAGCAACTGTCGTTTTTGCATCTCACCGATATAACGTTATCTTCGCAGTTGTAAGCGAACAGATGAGATTCAGGCATAGCGTCGTCGATTCCGATATCGTCGAGAGCGATTCCCATGGTACTTGATCCTCTGCTGGAAACATGGAAACCGATCTCAACAAGATCCGTCAGCGCTTCTTCGGGCAGGGCGACGCTTTCCTCTGTCCATGAGTTCAAATTTTGCACAGTTAAAATTGATTCTATTAAATGCCAGCCGCCGCCGTTCACCCGATAGGAAATTCTGAGGCTTCCATAGGGTATCACTCCGACTGCCAGGCTTCTGATGATCCAAAATACCAATGTCGCAGAGGAACGCCCGCTCAGATCCAGAACAGGCGAGATCAGCCAATGTTCTCCACTCCCCTGGACAATTGCCAAACCGCTTCTGTTTGATGAATTAGTGCCGTTCAAATGAGAATTAAACGAATTACCATTCAGCGTTCCTTCCCTATAGAATTTCCAATTTCCGCTCGATTTCCAACCGACCGGCGCTTCTAAACTGCTGCGGTATCCGTATTCGTCAAAGCTTTCGGTCCCGGGCGCGCCCCACATGGCGTGAAGCGTCACGTCCCCGGTCAGGGGCGTATCGAAGTAATAATAGGATCCGTCGAGCCGCCAGCCTTTTAGCACCACGCCGGTCTTATGCGGGGTCGCGGGCAGTTCGGGTATGGTGTTTATGGGAATATATTGCGAGGCGACCGCGCTGCCGCCTTCCGCGTCAAACGTGACGGTAATGCCCTGCGCGTAGCGGCCGACGAAGGTCGTGTCGGCGTCCAGCGTGATCACGCTGCCGGGCTTAAAGCTGTTCGTGCCGTCGAACCAGTCTGCAAGCACAAAGCCTGCGGGCGCTTCTGCGGCTTCCTCTCTCGTCGGCAGACGCAGCGCCGTGCCGGGATAAACGGTTTTTGCCGGGGCAATGGGATCGCCCTCTTCGCCTGCGAAGGTCGCGGTCGCGCCGTCCGCCGAATGGTCTGTGGGAACCGCAGCGTCAATATAGAGCTGACCGGAGGCCGCGTCTTTATTGACCGAAAAATCCCAGACGTCGCTCGTAAATTTCGAAGCGTCGTTGTAGGCGAGGTTACTGATTACGGTATCGGTGAATACGCCGTCCGTCGCGCCCTGATGCCCTTCGGTATTCATGGTGACGCCGATCGGGACCGTGTTCGTCATCTCCCCGATGACGGTCAGCATGCCCTCAAGGCAGATGTTGTTCAGCGCGTTGTGTATGCCGCTGAGGCTGCCGCCGATATTGCCGTAGACGCAAGGATCGCCGTAAATTAAGAAATTGCTGTCGCTGAGGGTCTTGATCCCGCCGGGATGATACTGGTTCGTGCCGTCGGTCGAAAGGTTATACGCGATCGTGCCGCCGGAGAGGGTCAGGGTCGAGCCTTCGCCGAGGTTGATCGCGCCGCCGGCATATTTGCACTTGTTATAGATAATGCTGCCGCCGATCATCGAAAAGAGGCCGGAACCCCAGTCGGGGGCAATGCCCACGGCGCCGCCGTGCTGGTCGCTGCTGTTGCCGATCAGCGTGCCGCCGTACATATAAACGGACGCGTCGCCGGTGATGCGGATCGCGCCGCCGCCGTAAAACTCCGTTGCGTGGCCGCCGGTAATATAGCCGCCCTGAAAGGTCTTATAATTCTCGGTCAGCGAATCGTCCACAACGGCAAAGCCCGCGCCGGCGGTCTCATTTTGGAGCGTGAATTTATGCTCGACCGTGGGGTTGCTGTCTTCGATGTACAGGCGGACCTGATAACCGTCGGCGATCACAGCGCTCGCGGAACCGGTCATGATGATGCCGTGACCGTTCAGATCCAGAGTCGTAATACCTTCCGCCGGGTACCAGCTGCTGTCGATCGTAACGTCGTCGGCAAGATAGTATTCGCCCGACTCGGTGGGAAGACTGTCCGTCAACGTCCACGCCGTTCCCGCGTTCGCCGTGACGCCGAGCCCAGCGAAGACGGAGAGCGCCATCAGCAGGCTGAGCAGAACGCTCAGAGTTCTTGTGAATGATCTTTTCATAAATTTGCCTCCTTTTTATAGATACCTGTATTATACCACATAAAACCGGGAAATGCGCGAATCTTACAAAATTGTAAGATTCGGAGATAAAAAATTCGGAGATCGGATATCGGGGATCGTGAAGTCGTGAAATCTTGAGGTCGTGAAATCGTTTTGCGTTTTGCGTTTTTTCAGTTCCGATACTTCTGCGTCCTTGCGTCCAGATGCCGGATGTCGATATAATCCGGCAGACCGTTGCGATAGGGCGTCTGCGCGACGCCGCGGATCAGCGGCCGCAGATACCGGACCATTTCCTCCGTCACGTCGTTTCCCTCGGGGCTGATCCATTCGACGGGGACTTTTTTCTCCGTATTCGCGATGACCGCAACGTCTTCGGTGCCGTATTCGACGCAATAGGGCTTATCCGAGGTACGGCGAAGCGTTGAAAACACGCCCGTCTGCCCCGCGAGCGCCGCTTTTACCGCGACCGTGCCGAGGTTGAACGCCTCGATCACGTCCGTATTTGAGGCGATATGCCCCGCGCTGCGCTGCAGTACGCTCGGTTCGAGGGCGCGCACCTTACAGCCGATCCGATCCTCGACGACGGTTTTGAGATACGCCGCCGCGCCGCTCAGCCGTTCGTGACCGAACTTGTCCGCCCCGGTCGTCGCCCGGGCGGAGATATACTTTCCCTCCCCGTCGCGGACGCCCTCGGACACCACCGCGATCACGGAATTATAGACATAGAGCTTCTTTCGGACGTCGTCGACGAACCGTTCCACCGAGAAGGGGATCTCCGGCAGATACACAAGATGCGGCGCAGGCATATTATCCTGCCGGGCGAGCACGGACGCCGCCGTGAGCCAGCCCGCGTCGCGCCCCATCGTCTCGATAATATGCACCGCCTTGATTGAATAGATGCTCGTATCATAGGCGACCTCGCGCACACAGGACGCGATATATTTCGCCGCGGAACCGAAACCGGGCGAATGGTCGATGCCGTTAAGGTCGTTGTCGATGGTTTTCGGAATGCCGACGAATTTCACATCTGCGCCGCGCTTTGCCGCCTGCAGAGACAGCTTCTGTACAGTATCCATCGAATCGTTGCCGCCGATATAGATGAACCAGGCGATATCGTACGCCTTCAGAAATTCAAAAATGCGCTCATATTCCTCGTCCTTGCCGGTAATTTTATACCGACACGAGCCGAGAAACATTGCCGGCGAATGCTTGAGACGGTTCAGTTCATGCGGAAAAGGGCGAAACATTTCGCCCAGATCGATGATCTGATCCTGCATCAGGCCCTCGATCCCGTTGACCATGCCGTAGACCTTGCCGACCTCGTCGCTCTGCAGCGCGTATTCGATCGCGCCCGCAAGCGAGGAATTGATGACCGCAGTCGGTCCGCCCGACTGACCGATAATTATATTTTTCATAAACGCCTTCCGTTTACCTTCAATTGGTATACTCTAAATGCAAGTCCGTTTTCTGCACGAGCATCCCGTGCTCGATCAGATATCCAAACAACTCCGAGCTGCCTGCGTATTCTCCCAACGCATCGACGCTGTTGAACCGCCGCGTCTGAACGAATTTCGATAAAGACCCGTCGGGAATAAACTTCATTTCAAGCGAGATCTGAAGGAAACCGTTTTTGCCGACGTCAAACTGACGGCACAATCGAACCGTAAAGCAGTCGTCGTAAACCTCGCCGTATTTTTCGCGATACGCCGACTCATCGTACGCCTCCATCAGGAAAAGCTCTCCTTCGGCGCCTTCGAGCGGCGTTCTGCACGATTCGATAAAGCACGCGAGCAGATAAACCGGAGATTTTTCGTCACCGATCCGCTGCGAAAGATCTCCGCGGATCCTATCCGCTTCGATGAAATACGGGTCGGAGGAATAGTCCCGCACTGTGATATCGTTCGGATCAACCGGCGTGATCACCGTGGTTTTTTCCGCCGCAACCGGTTCTTTTCGCGGTGCTTTCGATTGTTTTGCACAGCCCGTCAACGCTGCCGCCGTGACGGCAAGAACAGCGAACGGAACGAACCATTTGTTTTTCAAAGAGATCTTCCTTTCGAAAAATGCTTTTTACTCGTCGGAAAGCTGATCCAGCGTCATCTCAAACGCGGGGATGAATTCCCGCAGAAATACGTCCGCCTCGGGCAGCTCCAGCGCTTCGATCCGTTCGCGGGTGCTCTTTTCCGCGGCGAGGAATTCCGTATTACCCGCGTGCCGCTCCTCGATCGTTTTGATATAGGCCGAGATCTTGTCCGCCGCTTTCACAAGCCGCCGCAGCTCGGCGTCCTCTTTCTGCGGAATGAGCATCGGGGAGAGATCCTCCCGCAGATCCTCCGGCAGCGCGCCGAGCAGCTTTTCGCAGGCGGCGGATTCCACCGCCGCGTAGGCGCTGACAATATCTTTATTAAAATATTTTACGGGCGTGGGCAGGTCGCCGGTCAGGATCTCCGGCATATCGTGATAGAGACCGATCGCCGCCGCGCGCTCGGCATTATATTGTTTGCCGAATCTGCGGTTAGCGATCAGCGCGAGCATATGCGCGATCGCCGCGACCTCAAAGGAATGCGTGCTCAGATTCTCCTCAAAGGTATTGCGCATCAGCGCCCAGCGGTTGATATATTTCATTCGCCCCAAAAAGGAAAAAAACGTGCTGCCCATAGCCGCCCCTCCCGGTTTTTCGTTGAGTATATTGTACATCATAATGCGGGATGATGCAAGGGATAAATTCTGATTTATCGCTTCGCGATAAATCAGAATTTAGTCCCGAGTTTCGAGTCCCGAGTCCCGAGGCGATAATTTTCAGTCAGAATAATAAATGGAAAAACGTATTGTTTCCCGCTGTTTTACCAAGTCGCACAAGCTTACCTTACGTATCTCGGGACTCGAGACTCGGGACTCGGGACTTTATCGATAAATCAGAATTACCTATGTTTATCACACAAATATACTTTGCAATTACACTCATCGCCCTGCAGGGTCGAGAACGATGCGTAGAGGCGGATCTTCTTGCCTGCTGCGTTTTCGGGCAGCGCTAAATAAAACGTATTGTTGACCGGTTCGTCGCAAACCATATGCTCCCAGACGTTCGCCTTATACGACGGCGCTCTGTCCTCGAAGCCGAGGAGCCGTCCGTCGAGCTCCGCGGTGCAGTATACGCCCTCCGCGCCGTGGTCGCCGTTCACGGCGAGCGCGAGATACGCCCCCGCGCGGTGCTCCGGGATCGTAAACTCCGCGGATTTCAGCAGCTTCGTCGGTCTCTTGGCGTAATGCGCCTGCATATTATTTGCGCACGGTTCGTGAAGTTTTACAGGCGCACCGCCGCTGAGTACAGTAATCGAAAAGATGCGGTCCATCGGCTCAGCGATGCGCAGATAACGCAGCTTCCCGCCGATGGGATAGGTCACGCGCAGTCTGCTGCCGCGCGTCTCATAGATCGTGTGGACCGTAAATTTCACGATCTGCTGCATCATTTTTCCGCAGTCCGCGACTGCCGCCTCGCCGCTCTTTTTCCACGCGGAGAAGTTTTCGGCGTATTCCGCGAATTGCGGGATCTGCTGCGCAGGCACTTCCCGCGTCGGTTCGTCGACCGAAAAACACTCGATCACGATGCTGTCCGCGTCCACGGTTTCGCCGAGATCGACGCGAAGACACCCTCCGCCGATGCGCAGGTCACGGTCGCAGTAGCATCTTGACTGTCCGTCAAAGAACGTGCTTTCGTCGCCGTCGAACATCGCCGCAGCCTCACAGCCGCGCAGAATATAGGTTTTTTGATTAAAGAACGCGTCCCGTGCCGCCTGCACTTCGGGGATCTCCGTGTCCCCCGACCGTCTGCGGCACCTTGCCTCAAGGGAATCGTTGTCGATCGCAAACATCGCCGCCTCATAGATCGCCTCGCCGACGGCGGGATCTTCAACGCGCTCCGTCAGGCTCCCAAGATACTCGGGCGGGCGTTCCGTTTCGTCAGCAGCTTCGGCGATGCAGAACAGCTTCGCTTCGCCCCCGTTCTCTTCTCCGGTCCCGGCGTTAAGAAGATATACCTCTCCCCCGCCGCTTTTCACGATGCGCACCTGCTCCGGCACGCCGTCCGTTTCGCGGACCGTTTCATATTCGCAGTTCGTCAGCACGGGCGCCGCAAGGTCTTCGGCTGCGACTTCGATCAGGACGGCGCGGAAGGGCGGCAGCTCGATTTCAACACGTTCCGTGCAGTCAAAGCAGCCGACGAAGCGCTCGTACGGGAACCGCACAATAACCCGGATCTGTTCGTTTCCTGCATTCAGACCGATCGTTTCGTCGAGCGGGAGGAGAATCGTTTTTGTCTCCCATGTATCGTTGCCGGTGCAGATCAGGCGGATCCTGTCGCTGCCGCGGGAGACCGCGTTCGCGCCGAACTCCGGCGGCAGGAGCATGCCGTTGACGAGAATATCCGCCCACCGCGCGTGCAGGTTATAGATCCGCGCGAGGCGCGCCAGCTCCGCATCCTTCAGAAACCACGGGTTGCCGTAGATCTCCGGCGCGGCGATCAGACAGCGACCGAACGCCTGATATATAAGATCGTCTTCGAAATAATCGAGCGCCGAGGAAAGACAGACGCCGTGGTCCTCGGCAAGGCGCAAAAGGTTCCCGTTTTCGTCCGTGACGTTGCCGCGGGTAAAGGTATAAGCCCTGTGATGCGGCGCGGTGATGCGGTTATGCGCGAACACGTCGGTATAGGTCTCATCGCCGTTCCACAAAAACGTGGTGATATACTTCTGCGCTTCGTAAAAATCCAGACGGTGGTTCAGAAGGATCAGGTCGGGCGAATATTTTCGGCATTCCTCGATCATCGCGGCGTAGGTTTTCGCCTTTTCGGGGCGAAGCGTGCCGCAGACGCCGTCGAGCTTGAAGGCGGCGAAATGATAGTCGCGGCACAGATGCACGTAAAAATCCACGCGCTCTTTTTCCTCTTCGGGCGTGTCGCCGAAGCCGTCGGGACTGCCCCACAGGCCGAAGCGGATGCCGAGCCGGGCCGCCTTTTCGACGACGTTCTTATACCCTTCCGGGTACTGCGAGCGGAATTTCTCCCCGTTCACGTCGCCGTAGCCTTGGGCCGCGCCGTCAAAATTTCCTGCGTCCCACGCGTAGATGCGGATCTGCATGCCGTAGGTTTCGCGCATATAGCGGAAGAAGTCGAGGTTGATCAGCGTCTGCCGCTCGGTCGAGCCTTCGTTCGTATTGTTGATCCACGAAAAATAATAGGGGATCGAAGGGGTTTTCTCCCCCGCGCCCGTGATCGGATAATCCTTTTCCATTTTTTCCCTCCTTCTTAAATCATACCGTTATTTTTTAAATATTTCTCCAGCCGCAAATAATTCTTTCGTTCAAGCTCCGGCAGCTCGTTCAGATCGACCTGTTCAAGTGTCGGGATCGGAATATGTCTGTGCGCATTATGGAAATTCGTCAGATCCTCCGCGCTGACGGACGGTGAGTCAAGCCGGATCACATACGCATCGTCATACTCATTGCAGCGGAAACGACTGATCTGCATACCGTATTCCGCACCGAATCGCGCGGGAAAGCGAACCGGCGAACACGGTTGTTTTAGTATTTTCGGATACAGAACATTATTTTCCGATTCCGCGTCATACAGATCCCAAACCGTGATCTGTTCTTCGTCATCGTCCCAGGCTTCCACATAACCCCCCGGCTGCAGCTCCTTCGTCAGATTTACCTCTCCCAAAAGCTGCCGATCAAAGTCGATCGTCTGCCCGAATAGCGTTTCTTTTACAATGCGGATCTCGGAATCGTCTGTGAACGGACACGCGAACTCCTGCCCAAAAGCCTGAACCGTTCGCAGCGCAGCCTCAAACGAAGCGCAGACAGCATGCTCCGCCGGAGAATCTTCATCCGTGATGATCTCAACATAATATACCGTGCCGGGATCGGAACGCTTTACGCTGTCCATCGCCCTTTCGTGCTGCCGGTAGAGTTCGGCGGCAAAACTCCTGTCGTTTTCCTCCCGGCAGTGCTCGGCAAGCTGCCGCAGAAGCGATTGCCGCTGCGCGAACGTCTTTGCGTAACGTTCGGTGATCACGATCAGCTCGCGGTCCCGGAATCTGTGTCCCTGCACGGCGATGCACGTCTTGAGCTGTTCGGAAGGCAAAAGATCGATAAAAGGTTTCTGGTCCATAAAACTTCCTCTTAATCGTGTATATCAATTCTGTAAATCTATAGCAGACTGTTTATCCCTGCAGATCCGCTCGGGATCTTTTTTCAGTCTATCACACAAGAACGCATATTTCAAGTATTTCACGGATTGAAAGCATAACAGGAGTTTTGTGCTTTTTCGGCATAAAAAAGCGGCTCCCCGAAGAGAACCGCTCCTTTTACGTTTGGTTTTGATTACTCGATGACTTCGGTAACAACGCCGGAACCAACCGTTCTGCCGCCTTCACGGATAGCGAAACGAAGCTCCTTCTCGATGGCGATGGGAGTGATGAGCTCAACGTTCATGATAACGTTGTCGCCGGGCATGCACATCTCGGTGCCTTCGGGAAGGCTGATGGTGCCGGTAACGTCGGTCGTTCTGAAATAGAACTGCGGACGGTAGTTGTTGAAGAACGGGGTGTGACGGCCGCCCTCTTCCTTGGTAAGGACGTAGACCTGACCCTTGAACTTGGTGTGAGGATGGATCGAGCCGGGTTTCGCAAGAACCTGGCCGCGCTCGATCTCGGTTCTCTGAACGCCGCGAAGAAGAGCGCCGATGTTGTCGCCCGCCTCAGCGTAGTCGAGGATCTTGTGGAACATCTCGACGCCGGTAACGACGGTCTTTCTCTTCTCTTCGGTGAGGCCGACGATCTCGACTTCGTCGGAGGTTCTGAGCTGTCCGCGCTCAACTCTGCCGGTGGCAACGGTGCCGCGGCCGGTGATGGTGAAGACGTCCTCAACAGGCATAAGGAAGTCAAGGTCAGCCTTACGGTCGGGAGTGGGAATGTAGTTGTCGAC
>JAFRPB010000216.1 GCA_017429345.1 Clostridia bacterium
GATCGGATATCGGGGATCGGATATCGGGAATCGGGACTTGGGCCTCGGGCCTCGGGACTTGGGACTCAGGCCTCGGGACTCGGGACTCGAGACTCAGGCCTCGGGACTCGGGACTTGGGACTCGGATCACGTCTGTCCGATCCACATCTCGTCGACGTTCATCCCCGCGATGCGTTCGATCGCGGCGCGGCGGCCGATTCGTTCGAATCCGTTTTTCGCGCGGGATCATTCCTTTGCGTTTAAACCGGTCTGCGTCTGACGACGGCTTCCGTCGCGTCGGTCAGCACGAGTTCACCGTTCTGATTGTAAACCCGGATAGTGATCTCCGCGAGTCCGTTTTTTTCGTTTCTCGGCGCAAGGTTTGTGACCGTCGCTTCCCCTGTCAGCACATCTCCGGCGAAAACCGGCTTTATCCATTCGATCTTTGTGGATTTGCCGGCGATGAGCTCTTCGCCGAAGAAATCGACCTCGAGATATTTTGCCCAAACCGACATAAAGGACATCGCGCCCGGTGCGATGAGTCTGCCGAAGCGTGTGGTTTTTGCGTATTCCTCATCCGTATGCAGCGGGATATTGTCATAATCCCGGGCAAAAGAGAGCATTTTCTCTTTCTCGATCAAGGCAGGGGCGGTTTTCACCGTCATGCCGATTTTCAGCTCGTCAAAGTACATCGGATCCCTCCCGAAAATATAATTTTACTCAGATCGGTTCAACCGACCGGCGCTTTAATTCCGCCTTGATTATTTCCGTGTCGCCGCAGGTCAGAATCGGGATCAGAGCGTTGATCTCGTCAATGCTTCTGTCCCACCATCGGAACTTCAGCAACAGCCCGGTCAGCTCGTCGTCGAAGCGTTTGCGCAGCGTCCTCGCCGGATTGCCCGCGACGATCGTATAGGCGTCGACGTCGCTGCCGACGACGCTGTTCGCGCCGACGATCGCGCCGTCGCCGATATGAACGCCCGGCAGGATCACAGCGTTCTGCCCGATCCAGACGTCATTCCCGATCACGGTGTCGCCTTTAAGCGGCAGGTCGGAAAGGGCGGGCGGGTCCATGTCCCATCCCTCCAGCGTATAGAACGGGAAGGTCGTCGCCGCGTTCATCTGGTGGTTCGCGCCGTTCATGATGAATTCCGCGCCGGCGGCGATCTGACAGAATTTGCCGATGATCAGCCTGTCGCCGAGCCACGCATAATGGTGCGTGACGTGGCTTTCAAAATCCGAATCGGCGATATAGGTAAATTCGCCGACGGTGATATTCGGATTCTTCACGGTCGGCTTGACGTAGATCTCTTTCTCATATCCCGGGATCGGATGGATCGCCTCCGGGTCGGGCCTTTTTCCGTTTTTCATGTGTATCTCCCTTGAGCGCAGGGGGGGTTGTGTAAATTCTGATTTAACGGCGAAGCCGTTAAATCAGAATTTACAGGCATTAGGCATTGGGCATTAGGCAATAGTCTTGTTAAATATACGCTGTGCGCCGCGGTCATTACCTAATGCCTATTGCCTGCTGCCTATTGCCTTTCATCCCGATAAATCAGAATTTAACGCTATCCTTCCCACTCATCCTTCATAATCAGATTCACGTGTCCTCTGCGCGTTTCGCCCAGCTGCGGGACGGGGGCGTTTTCCGTCGTCCATTGGTATTTGAAACCGAGTTTTTCCTGCACGCGTTTCGACTTTTCGTTGCCGTCATAATAGGCGCACCATACGCGTTCAAGCTTCAGATCCTCAAAAGCGTGGCGAAGCATCTCCCGCGCCGCCTCGGGCACGAGTCCCTGTCCCCAGTAAGGGACCCCGAGCCAGTAACCGAGCTCCGATTCGTCGTCCCCGGATGCGAGGTCGTTTTTATGCAGCCCGATGCTTCCGACAGGTAGCCCGGTTTCTTTCAGCACGATCGCGTAGGTTTCCGGAACCATCAGAACATCCCGAATGATCTGCCGGGTATTCTCAACGCTTGTGTGTACGGCCCACCCCGCGGCGGGACCGACGCGCGGGTCCTTCGCGTATTTATAGCATTCCTCTGCGTCTGCTTCTTCCCACGGCCGCAGGATCAGCCGTTCGGTTTCAAGAATCATTCTGTTCACCCCAAACTGTTTACCCTAAAATCAGTATTTTTTTAACTCCGACACTGCGAGCGGTACGGACAGGGCGAATGCGCAGACGTCCGAAACCGTCTGAGAGATCTCAACGCCGGTCAGACCGAAAAAGAGAGGCAGGATCAGGATCGCGGGGATAAAGAACAGTCCGCTTCGGGCGGATGCGAGCAGCGACGCTTTCACGCCCTTGCCGACCGATTGCAGCATCATATTCGTCATAACGATCACGCCGTTCAGCGGCAGCACGCACGCCTGACAGCGAAGCGCGACCTGCCCGACCGCGATGACCGCCGGGTCGTTGCGGAATAACGATATGATCTGCGGCGCGAAGAAAAAGCAGGCGGCTGCGATCGCGGTCAGGCAGATCGTGCCCCATTTTACGCAGAACCGATAGCCCTCTTTTACACGGTGCTTCAGGTTCGCGCCGTAGTTGAACGAGCAGACGGGCTGAAATCCCTGACCGAAACCGATCAGCGCGGAAACCAGCAGCATCAGCACGCGCGTCGTAACGGACATGCCCGCGATCGCCGCGTCGCCGCCGAACTGGCCCGCCGCGCGGTTGAGCAGCATCGTCGAGACTGCCGCGAGTCCCTGCCGCAGAAGCGAAGGCGCGCCGCCGTTGACGATCTGCAGAACATAATGTTTGTTGATTCTGATATTTTTAAAATGCAGACGGATATTCTCTCCGCGCGTGCTGCCGTACAGAAGGATCGAGAAGCTGATGATCTGCCCGAATACGGTCGCGATCGCCGCGCCGCGCACACCCATGCCGAAGCCGAGGATCAGCAGCGGATCGACGAACATATTGATCACCGCGCCGCTGACAAGACCGATCATCGCGTAGATCGCGCTGCCCTGAAAACGGAGCTGATTGTTGACCACGAACTGACACATCATAAACGGCGCGCCGATCAGAATGATCCGCGCGTATTGCCCGGTCATCTCCAGCGCTTCTGCAGACACGTCTTCGGAGGCGAGAAAACGCACCAGCGGATGAATGAATATGTTTCCCAGAACGGCGACGGTCACGCCGGTGATCAGCGCCAGCGCAAAGCCCGTGGACGCCATTTCGGACGCCTCCTGCTTTTTGCCCGCGCCGAGCATTCTTGAAAGGTAATTGCCCGAGCCGTGCCCGAAGAAAAAACCGCACGCCTGAATAAACGACATCAGCGGAAACACGAGCCCGACCGCAGCGGTCGCCTGCGTCGCGTTTTCGGGGATGCGCCCGACGAAAAACGTGTCGGCGGTATTGTAGATCGCCGTCACGAGCATACTGATCATCGTCGGCACCGCAAGCCGCAGGATCAGACTCGGCACCGGCGTCTGCGTCATGTATTCAAACCTGTCGGGCTTCTGCTTTTTCTGCACGCTGTTCACCTTCTTCACTGCCCGGATGCTTATATGGGATATAATAGCGCAGAAAAAGAAATTTGTCAAATTCTGATTTCACGGTTTTACCGTGGAATCAGAATTTAGGGAAGAGGGATAAGGAATGAGGGATAAGGGCTTGTATAATAAAAACTCTGCATCAAAAAAACGCGAGAGCGTTAATTATCATCCAAAAACACGGAGAATAAACCGAGACGCAGAGTGTATCGTTTCCGTTCTCTCATTCCTCATCCCTTATCGCTCATCCCTTCAAATCTCCCGTTGACATTCTCCCCATTATAAATTATAATTTATTTGTATAATTATCCCCAACGGAGTGATTTTTATGAAGATTCTCAAATCATTGACGGCGGTCGCGCTGTGTCTTGCGCTGCTTTTGCCGCTCGGGGCGACGGCGTTCGCGGATTCCGCGGCGGCGGATATCGTTCACGGTATCATTGACGGCGTCCGCGACGGCTCTCTCGTGCGCGAGGGCGACGTTATGACCGAGGACGGCGCGGAGAGTATTTTTTCCGGAGACGGCGCGACGGCGGTTTTTGCCGACGTGCGCACGATCGGCGATCTGATCCAGGCGTTCTGGAAATACCTTCGCTCGGTCATCAATTCCATATTGAGCTTTGTCGCGAACACCGCGATGCACGACGGGCATACCGAAAAGAAATATCTGTCCGACTATGAAAGCGAACATTTCTACGCCGGTACGGATAGCTTTATTACAGAGCCCGGCAAGGGTTGGTCGCTCGGTTACGCGAACCTCGTATTCACGCCCGAGGACCTGCTTGAACACGGCTATTACATGGGCGGCTACGATCTGTTCAAGGTCGCAAAGGGCAATCTCGACGACCTCAAGGTGCGCGCGATCTGTATGGAAGACGGTTCCGGCCGCGGCGTGACCGCTTTTGCGGTGATCGACACGATCGGGCTTTCCAACTACGATACGCGGCTGATCCGCGCGCGCGTCGAGGAATGGGCGGCGCAGAGCGGCGCGCAGTTCAACTCGATCAACGTAGCGGTCTCGCATACGCACAGCGGCCTTGACACACAGGGCATCTGGGCGTCGCCGCAGACGTGGCTGAACAACCTCGCCGCGATGGGGGGCGATTCGCTCGAGCCCGAAGGGATCGATCCCGCGCTGACCGAGCGCGTCGTTTCCTGCACGGCGCAGGCGATCGAGGAAGCGTTCAGGTCGATGGAGCCCGGCAAGCTTTACTACGCGTCAAAGAACGAGGCGGAGTATTTCAACGACAAATCCGCCCCGACGATCGTTCTTGAGGATATCACCCGCCTGCGCTTTGTGCCGTCGGATAAGAATTCAACGCCGACGATCATTGCGAACTTCGGCAGCCATCCCGAAACCGTGGGCCTGAAAACCGACGACAACCCGGGCGACAAGATCTCTTCGGATTTTCTTTACTACACCGAGCAGATCCTCAACAAATACGGCTATAATTTCATCCTTCTGCAGGGCGGCCTCGGCTCGCTGATCTCCGCCGGCAGAGGCCCGTCGGACGATCATCTCGACCATAACCGCTACACCAGCGCGGTGCGCTACGGCTGGGAGATCGGCTATCTCCTGCTCGGCATGACCATGAGCGAAAAAGAGATCAAAGCGAAGCTTGACGACGGCTCGGACAGCGATATCTATTACGGCAGAGACACCGAGGAATACACCCTCTGGTATGAGGACTGGGAGCCCGCGACGGAGACCGAGGTCGCGCCGATATTGAATATCCGCCTCGAAGAAGTTGTTTTCGAGATGGATAACCCGATCCTTGTCGGTATCGGAAAGCTCGGCTTCGCCTCGAACGTGATGCTCTACGGCGACGACGGCAGCACCGTCTATACCGTCACAGAGGTCGGCTATCTCGAGCTCGGCAGAAATATCAAAGTCGCCATGATGCCCGGCGAGGTCGCGCCGGAGCTGGTCAAGGGCGGCAAAACGCTGACCGCGGAGGGCTCCGCCGGCGGCGAGGATTTCACCTACGGACCGATGAAGTCCTATTTTGACGACGATACCGTGCTGCTCGTGTTCGACGTGATGAACGATTCCACGGGATATATCATCCCCGACAACGACTACGGCGAGGTCGTCATCCGCTGGGACCGCGACGAGAACGCCTTTACCTTCAACACCGACGGCATGCTTTCCTTCGGCACGAAATCCGGTTCGATCTTTGTCGGGGAATTTCTGAAGCTGGCTGGTAAAATATGATTTGTGCGCAAGCGCACAAATCATATTTCGGATATCGGATATCGGATTTCTCGGATCGTGCTTGTGTAATCGAAGATTCTTGTACTATCCGATCCCGCAGAGTTTATTCTATGATTCAAGCCGAAGTTTGGGCACGATATCCGATCCCCGATATCCGATCCCCGATAAATCAGATCATAAAGGAGCAATAAAAATGAAAAAATTCCTCTACTACCTCCTCCAGTGGACCTGGCAGCTGCCGCTGAATATCATCAGCGGTACCATTTACCTGATCTGCAAGGCGATGGGCAAGAAGCAGGAGCGCTTCTTCAACGCGTTCATCACCTATCTCGACTGGAATCAGGGCGGCATCTCGCTCGGGCAGTTCATCTTCATGAAGAACAACCACCCGAACAAGAACTGGACCTATAACACCCGCATTCATGAGTACGGGCACACGTTCCAGGCGATCCTGCTCGGGCCGCTCTACCTGATCGTGATCGGCATCCCCAGCGCGGCCTGGTGTCATTTTTTCAACGGCTGGCGCAAAAAGCACAACAAATCGTATTATGATCTGTTTTGCGAAAAATGGGCGAACACGCTCGGTCAGAAGCACACGGGCCTCAGGATGACCGACGTGGATCCCGACAAGGAACGGCATAAAAAGCCGACACCGGAAGACCGGTGAAAAATCTTTAACAGATACAAAAGATCCGTGTTTTCAGCCGCTCGCGGTACCTTCGTACTGCGTCGGACTGAAAACACGGATCTTTTCGTTTTTCGCTCAGTCGATTTTTTATGATTTAACGCGCGGCGGACAATACGCGGAACACCCGCGTCCACAGCTCGATGAACAGCCGCAGCAGCTGTTCGATCAGGTGCAGCGGCGCTCCGTCCGCTCGGGCTTCGTCATAGGTCAGCGTCACGTTCAGATCTTCGGGGGCGCTGTAATCGTCGATAAAGCCGCCCGCGAGCGTTTCGATCAGCGCCTGCGCGATCTTTTCCGCAAGCTGACGCATCCATACCGCGGGTTTCGTCGCGGAAACGGCTCCGGCGACGTCCGTTTTGATCTCCATTGCCCGGGCGAGGGCGCGCAGGGAACTCTCGTCCGTGCCGCTTTGTATCGCGGTCAGCACCGCGCCCTCAAGACAGGTGAGCAGCAGCTGCGTATCCGCTTCATTGCCCTCGGCGTCCTCGTCCCCGCGGAAGAATCCGTACATCAGCTTCGCGGCGACCTCATAGGGCTTTGTATATTCGCTCCGGGGGACCTCGATCCCGTAGGGGGCGAGCGCCGCCTCGATGCTCGCGCCGTCGGTCCCGTAAATATTCTGTCCGACCGCCGCGCCGAGCCGCGCGGTGAGATGTTCCGCCGCTTCGTAGGCTTTCGTGCCCTCTTTGAGCTTGAACCAACGGACGAGCCGGTTTGCCGAGCCGACGTTCCGGTTCAGCCATTTGCACACACCCTCGACGTAGTATTCCTTCGCGTAGCAGGGGAAATCCTCCGCGAGCTTCGCTTTCTGCGCGTCCGTGAGATACGCCGGCAGCAGCGACGTATCTATTTTCGTGATGTACCGGCTTTCGACCGCGACCGCATCCTGCTCCATCGTTAAGATTCGGTAGGTGTTCGGTGAGGAGATCAGCGCGCCGGTCTGAATATCGTAAAGCGTATTGCCGCAGTCGGAAACCGCGGACGAAATATCGTTTGCGTGGATGTGCCCGGTCAGCACCGTACGGATGCCGTGGTCCGCGAACCACCCGGCGAAAAACCGCCAGTTGTCGATCATCGGCTGCAGCTCGTAATGCGGCAGAATGCTGTGGTGCATCATAACGAGAGGCGTTTTGCCGTCCTGCTTTGCTCTGTCGGTCTGCTCCCTGATCCAGCGGAAGACGGACGTGCCGATCTTTCCGTCGTCCTCGCCGTAGATGCAGGAATCCACCGCGAGAAGCCGATAGTTTTCATCCAGATCAACGGCGTAAGAAGCGGAATCCCCGTGCCGGGCAAGCGCCTCGTCATACCCGAACTGCGCGTAGATCTCCCGGAATTCCTCCATCGAGATCCTGTCATCCGTGCTTTCGGCGGCGCAGTCGTGGTTGCCGACGATGACGAAGATCTGCTTCCCGCTCTTCTCTTCCGCCCTGCGCAGATACTCCGCGAACGCGAGATGCGACGCGCGCTTCCCGCAGGTCAGGTCCCCGGCGATCAGCAGGTATTCCGCGTCGGAGGAAGCGAATTGATCGAGCATTTCGGCAAGGATCGCCTCCGACTCATAGTTCATCTGCCCCTGCGTGGAGGCGTAAGCGAAGGTCTCCGGCTCGAGCATATACTCCGTATAGAGATCGTTCGGCTCGCCGAGATCCGCCGCGCACTGAAAATGCGTGTCCGCCGCGACCATGAGCTTCATGGGCGCGTCCGCGGCACTCGCGGAAATCGGAACGCAGACGGCGGCAACGCACGCCGCGAGCAGAAAGGCAAGCGTTTTTCTTATCGTAAGTCTCATTTGCACGTCCCCCGATCGTTTTTATTGGGCGGGAAAAATCAGTCCGAAAGATCGATATCCGACGCGATGAGCACCGAATAGCCGGGATAGGCTTCCTGCACCTCTCTGCGGATCGTCTCGAGCACGGCGGCGCCGTCCGCGTCGAAGCTCAGCACCACGTCAAAGCGCATATCCTTCTTTTCTTCATCCATGTAAAAACCGTGGAACTGCAGCACGCCCTCCTGCCGCAGCACGATTTTACGCACCGCATCCCGCGCCCGGGAGGCGTCGTTGTCGCCCGTATTATACGAATACACGCCCACGCCCGCCATCACGATGCCGGTCTGTTCGTAGACGCGCGACTGGATCCTGCGCGTCATACGGTCGATCTCGGCGGCGGTGGCGGTATCGGGCACCTCGATATGCACCGAGGCGTAATTTTTGTTAGGGCCGTAATTGTTGATCAGCAGGTCGTAAGCGCCGCGCACGCCCTCCTCCTCGGCGACCAGCTTCTTGATCTCGGCGGAGAGCTCCGGATCGGTCCGTTTGCCGAGGATATCATTCACGGTCTCGAGCATCATCTCAATGCCCGCCTTGATGATAAAGCCGGAGATGACAACGCCCACGTAGGGCTCCAGCGACCAGCCGACCGTCAGCCGGATCACGGCGCAGATGAGCACGGAAGAGGACAGGACCGCGTCGAAGAGTGCGTCCTTGCCGGAGGCGACGAGCGAGGCGGAATCCGCTTTTTTGCCCTGCGCACTCACGTATCTGCCCAGGAAGATCTTCACCGCGACGGCGACGCCGATGAGCACCAGCGAGATCACGGAATAGTCCGATTCCTCGGGCGTGATGATCTTTTTCACCGATTCCACCAGCGAGGTGACGCCGGCGTAGAGCACCAGCGCGGAGACGATCCCGGCGCTTAAATATTCGATCCTGCCGTAGCCCAGCGGATGCTTTTTATCCGGGCGTTTGCCCGCGAGCTTCGCGCCGAGGATCGTGACGACGCTCGAAAGCGCGTCGGAAAGGTTGTTCACCGCGTCCAGCACCACGGCGATGGAGTTCGCGAGCAGCCCCACCGCCGCCTTGACGCCCGCCAGCAGCACGTTCGCGGCGATGCCGACGATGCTTGTTCTGACGATCAGGCGGTTTCTTGATTTTTCGTCCATACCGAACCTCCGGGATAAAATAGAAAATAATATTTCGATATTCTATATTTTACAGGATAATCATTCAAAAATCAAGCGTTCCGCCGGGGATTTAAATAAATTGTAAATTAATGATCCCGGGGATTGACAAACAATACTTTCATTTGAAATAATATTCAATATGGGAATAAATAAATATTACAGGACAGGTTCATTTTCCGGTTCGCTTGACAGTATTTCCGAATGGGATATCAAATTCCCGTATATCTTTTCATTTCTGCGAGGCGATGTGGACGTGGTTTTCGGATCTCGCGTTTACGGTTAGGTAAGCGCTGATTAATTCCGGTGCGCAGATTGCGCCGTCAGATTTTTCGGAAGATTTTTTCAAAAAGACCGCAGGAAGGCTGTCGCCTTTCAAGGGATTTTTGGGCGATATGACGGGAAAGATGCAAGCAAGGTGCGTGCCGAATCTTCAGATGCGAATTAATCAGTGGTTACTTAGGGAATGGATCGACTCGAAAAGTAAAACCGTCTGAAACAGGGGCGAAAAAAGATGGAAATAAGAAAAGCGATCCCCGGGGACCTTGACGCGATCATGCGCGTTTACGGGATCGCGCAGGAATTTATGATCCGCTCGGGTAACCCGACGCAGTGGGGGCATTCTTATCCGACGGAGGAGCTGCTGTCGGCGGATATCGCAGACGGCGCGTGCTATGTGACGACGCAGGACGGCGCGGTTCACGCCGTGTTTGTTCTTTGTTTCGGCGGGGAGCCGACCTATCGCGTGATCGAAAACGGCGCGTGGCCGAACGATCTTCCTTACGTTACGATCCACCGGATCGCGAGCGACGGAATTGTACACGGCGTATTCCGCGCCGCGGCGGACTACAGCGCCTCGCTCTGCGATCATATCCGCGTCGATACCCATGCGGACAACCGCGTCATGCAGCGGCGGATCGAAGCGTACGGTTTTGTGAAATGCGGCACGATCTACGTCGCCGACGGATCTCCCCGGATCGCGTATCAGTGGGACCGGCCGGCAAAACGTGGAGCGCCGAAATGACCGACGCCGCCGCGGAGCTGTTCGCGTCCGAAGAAAAAAACGCGGGCAGAGAAGAGAAAAACGGGATAAACGCTGATCCCGATATAAAAAGACGGCGGGCAGCCGTGAAAGAAGAGGCGAAAAAATGAAACGACCGATCACGAAGAATAAAACAGTCGGCGTTGTCCTGCTGGTGATCGCGCTGTTCGGCTTTGCGGTGTTTATCTACCGGCTGAGCTGTTACGTCTATGAATACGACGCGCGGTATTACCCGGTCGATTACGGCAGATTCAATATCCTTTCCTATTTTACCGTGCAGTCCAATTTCTTCGCCTACGTGTATTTTCTGTTTGCCGCGCTTGCGATCCTCGGCGTGAAAAAGGCTGAACGGATCGGCTTCCATTCCGGCGTCGGCACGCTCGTCACGCTGTACGTCGCCGTGGCGGGCGCCGTATACTGCGGCGGCATGCCCTTCGGGTTCGCGCCGGCGTTTACGTGGGATACGCCTTACCACCGCATGACAGTCGTGATCCAGATCTTCTATCATATGTTCATGCCCGCGGCGGCGCTGCTGCTGTATTGCTTCCCGTTCCGAAACTACCGGCTCGGACTGCGCACGGTGCTCGTCAGCGGCGTCTACCCGGTGGCGTATTCCGTCGTTTCGATCCTTCGCGGCCGATTCTGCTCGCCGACGTACTACCCCTATCCGTTCTATGATCCCGAATTTGTATGGAGCGCCCTGATGAAGGATCGGCCGATCAATTATTCCGCAGCCTACGCGATCATCGGCGCGGCGGTGATCGTGATCGGCTACGGCCTGTTCGCGGCGCTTGCCGCGCTGCTGGTAAAGCTGCATAACCGACGGATCAAAGCTCCGTCGGCGGGGGAGATCTGAACTGCGGTATTTCCGCGAGGTGATATGTCTTGACTTTTTATGAATTCGGTGAGCTAAACGAGAAAACGCTCCTATTTCTGCACGGCGGAGGGCTGTCGTGGTGGAACTTCCGTGAAGAGGCGCAGCTGCTGCAGAAGGAATACCGCGTTATATTGCCCGTCATTGACGGCCATGCCGGCGGCGACCGTCCTTTCACTTCCATCGAGGACAACGCCGCAGAGATCATTTCTTTTATCGACGGGCGGTTCGGCGGTTCGGTCCTTCTGATCGGGGGACTGTCACTCGGCGGGCAGATCCTGCTGGAAATGCTGTCGCAGCGGAAAGATATCTGTTCTTTCGCGCTTGTCGAAAGCGCGGCGGCCGTCCCGTCCGCACTGACGAACCGGCTGATCGGCCCCGCGTTCGGGAGCAGTTACGCTCTGATCGGGAACAGGAGCTTCGCGAAAACGCAGTTCCGGTCCCTGCATATCAGACCGGAGCTTTTTGAGGACTATTACCGCGATACCCGCGCGATCTCCAAAGCCGATATGATCGCTTTTATGAAAGCGACCACAGCCTATTCGCTGAAAGATACGCTGAGCGGCGCCCGCGCCGGGATCCGCTATTATTACGGCGAAAAAGAAAACCGTGAAATACGGCGCTCGGCGGATGCGATCCGTCGGAAGCTTCCCGGATGCAGCGTCTGCTGTATCCCCGGGCTGCGCCACGGCGGGTTCTCTCTCAACCGCCCGGCGGAATACGCCGACGCGGTGAGGGAGATGATCGGGACTTAATTCTGATTTGTCGGGATGTTTCCCGCGGCGTTGGGCGACAATTTGTAGGGGCGGGCATGACCGCCCGATCGACGGCGAAGGCATCCCCAAGTCTCGCCTGCCGGCTCGGTCGGTGCTTCTGCCTGCGGCAGAGATCGCC
>JAFRPB010000217.1 GCA_017429345.1 Clostridia bacterium
GAGCACTCCGCAACACTTCCAAACATCCCTTGGCTGAAACAAATTTCTTCGCTCAAGCTGTTGAGCGATATTTAAAACCATTGCTAAATCCGTATATTCATATATCATATGGAAATTTGCCAACTCGTACTTGACACAAACAATACGCGCGGGATACTTGATATTTCACCTATTCTCTGTTATAATGATTTTAATTGTGAAATAAAGAAAGGAGGTCGAACGATGAGCGCCGAGAACGAAAAACGCTACGTCGGTTACGGCGAGGCGCTCGCCTACGGATTCGCCGCCGGGGGTAAGAGCTTCGTCACCACGCCGACGCAGAGCGGCTATCTTTCCCTGTTTTTTACCAAGGTCTTCGGGCTGCCCGCGGGAGCCGTGTCGTCGATGATGCTGCTCTCCGGCCTCTGGGACGCGGTCAACGACCCGCTGATCGGCTCGGTGATCGATAAAACGCGCACGGGCTACGGCAAGCTGCGCCCGTGGCTGATCGTCACGCCGCTGCCCTTTGCCCTGCTGACGGTGGTGCTGTTCGGCGGGCCGACGTTTATGAACGGCGTGAAAAGCGTGGGCGTAAAGATCGTCTATATGTACGTCTCATACGTTCTCTGGGAGCTGTGCTATACCTTCGCGGACGTGCCCTTCAACGGCATGACGACCGCGGTCTCGCCCCTGCCGCGGGACAGGACGCGGGTCATCTCGTTCTCGACCTTTATCAGCGGCATTGTCGCGGGCGCGTCGCAGACGCTGCTGCTCTCGCTGATGGACGCCTCCGAAAAGGGCTTGTGGAACGTCAGTCTCCGCACGGTCTTCCTGCTCATCGGCGTGATCGCGGCGGGCTTCGGCGGGGGGCTGTTCTCCCTCGCGGGAATCTTCACGAAGGAGCGGGTCGTGCAGTCCGCGCGGCAGCCGAGCATTAAAGAGGGCTTCCGGGTGCTGATCCACAACAAGCCGCTTTTGCTGATCGTCGTGAGCAATATGCTCATGTCAGCGGGCGGGCTTTACAACGTGTTCACCACTTACTATTTCGCCGAGGTCGTGCAGCTCAATTCCCTGAAGCTGCTCATCGATATCCCCGGCGGCGCGGTGGGCATCGGCACTTATCCGTTCATCCCCGCCATCAAGCGAAAATTCGACAACAAGCAGCTGATGATCATCCATTTCATCTCGAAAGCGGCGATTGGGATCATCTGCTTTTTCGCCGGGTTCCGGCATTACGCGAACAAGGCGGTCGCGGTGCCCGTGCTGATGCTGCTGAACATCGTCATCAGCATCGTGCACACGGTCAGGAACATCATCTCCACCGAGATGATCGGAGATACGATCGACTATATGGAGCTGAAGACCGGCGAGCGCAACGAGGGCATCTCCTTCGCGGTGTCGTCCTTCTTCGGCAAGCTGACGAGTTCGGTCAGCACCTCGATCGCGACGGCGGTCCTGCCGATGATCGGCCTGACATACAGGACGGTGAACGGCGAGCAGGTCGCCGTCAAGGGCGAAAAGACCGATTTTTACATCTGGACGTTCTACGTGCTCGTGCCGCAGATCGTGAACGCGCTGGGCGTGATCCCGTTCTTCTGGTACGACCTGACCGGGAAGCGCCTCGCGGATATCCGCGCGCAGCTCGCCGAGCGTAGGGAGCGGATGGTCGCCGAGATGGGCGAAACGGAGGGATCGGAATGAGAAGATGTCCCAAATGCCGTGAGCGGGTATCGCCGTTTTATTTCAAGATCGCCTGCCCCGAATGCGGCGCGGATCTGATGTATTATAACTTCGACGAACGGCTCGAGCAGGACGCCCGCAAAGCCGCCGCGCAGGAGGAAAAGGTGCAGGGGCTGCTGAAGAAGCTGCCCGGTCGCAGAAAAGAGGATTGACAGCGGCGGGTACCGTCGCAAGGTAAAACAGCCGGGGCGGCGAACCGTCCCGGCTGTTTTGGCTGCGTTATCTTATTTGAACAGCTGCTTAAAGAAATTGATGATGCTCAGGAAGAAGGAAACGATCCTCTTCCAAAAGTTCGGCTGCTGCGCGGGCTCTTCCGGCTCGGTGGGCTCTTCCGGCTGCGACGGCGCGGTATACTGATGGATATTGGCCTTAAGAGTATTGTACATCACACTGAGTTCGGGCTCGCCGTTGACCGCAATGGGGAAATTAATGTCGTTGTAGACGGTGAACGTCACCTCTTGCCCGTCTTCCATATATACGCGGGGATAGGGGAAATAATTCTTGAGGCAGATCTCGAACAAAGGATCGTCGGGGTTGATCAGGATCACGAGGTTTTCCAGCCCGGTTTTACTTTCTGTGCGGAAGGTTTCCTCGTCGAAGCTGTTGATATTGTTGCCTCCGGCGACCCATAAATTCTTCTGCACGGCGACGAGGTCGTCCACACAACCGTCTACGTCCAGATAATAATCGCCGTCCTGAAGCCCGTTGTCGGACGTCGCCACGGGAAGCCAGTTGACGCCGGTCTTTTGGAGCCAGATCAAATAGGACTGCGCGTCTCCGCCGGTCACGGTCCCTTCCATGCTCGTTACTTCCATCTGAAGGTTATCGAGATCCAGCCGATAGGTGCAGCTGTTGATGGCAGCGGCGATCGTCTGATCCTCGGTCCCGTCCGCTTTTTTTGCGTAGGGAAGGTCGAGATAATAGCTGCCGTCGGGAAGCCCGTCGGGAGAGGTGGCCACGTTGACCCAGTTGCCCGCGAACGCAGACACGCAGCACGACAGCGCCATCAGAACGGCGATCAGAACGGAAATGATCTTTTTGGTTGTCATAATAATTGCTCCTTTTGTAAAATATTTTTTGTATAGGACGTTTTTTCCTACGCCTCTCATTATAAACGGTCGGCGCGCATTGTCAACCGAAACGGCGCGAATGATGCTGTTTTCGGCGCGAAAAATATTTTCGGGCAACACCGCACAATTCGGGGGGTGTTGCCTGAAAACACAGAAAGAGGATACTGAATAAGAACTCTCCCGCTGCGGATCGGTGATCGAAATAAACAGCCGGGACGGCGAACCGTCCCGGCTGAAAAAGGGGGTGAAACGATTACTTGAACAGTTTCTTGAAGAAATCGATGATCTGCAGGAAGAAAGAAACGATCCTCTTCCAAAAGTTCGGCTGCTGCGCGGGCTCGTCGGGCGTTTCAGGCTCGGTCGGGTCTTCCGGCTGTTCGGGCTCAACAGGAGTTTCAGGCTCTGTGCCGGGGTCCGTATTGACGATCTCTTTCATGCAGGCGAGAACGGCGGGATCATCTCCGAGATACATACGGTAATATCCGTCAAAAGTAAGGTAAACGTCTCCCGAGATCGCATCTCTGTAGTAATCTACGCCGTCAAGATCTGCTGCTGTCGTGCCGAGAAAGGATGCAAGCGCGGCAACGTCCATATAGAGATCTCCGGCAGAAAGCCCGTCGGGGGAAGTCGGAATTTTTACCCAGTTGCCGACTCTCATTAACGCGTTGACGTAAATGTCGTGGGAATCCTGTGTAAAGGGTTTGTAGACCATAACGAAGGATTGTCCGGTCACGCTTTGCTCCGCAGGCACTGTAAATGTTCCTTTAACCATGTGATTCGTGTGGTCGACAAACCATTCGCCTGCGTTCCACATATCAAGGCGCGGCTGCCTGACGTTAGGACTCCATGCTTCCCGATCATAGGTAAAATCAAGATAATATTCGCCGTTTTCCAGTCCCTCGGGAGACGTTGGGATCCGCTGCCACTGTCCGACCTTTACGACCACGAACACATACAGATCGGTCGAGGGGTCGATCTCCTGCGTAAACGCCTCGCCGGTATCGCTCATTTCGGCGGGCACATAGAAGCTGCCCTTTACGGTGCGGGCGTCGTGATCGACATACCACTCTCCGGCGTTCCACATTGCAAGCCGGTCGTCTCTGACGTCGGGACTCCAGTCATAATAATCGAAGGTAAAGTCAAGATAGTAATCGCCGTCAGCCAAACCGTCGGGCGAAGTGGGAATAGCCTGCCAATTGCCGTCGTTCGCGAACGCAGACACGCAGCACGACAGCGCCATCAGAACGGCGAGCAAAACGGAAACGATCTTTTTGGTTGTCATAATAATTGCTCCTTTTTTGTTTTTTGGGATAGGATGGTGTTTTCTGCACCTTTGAATATATTATTTGAACAGTTTCTTGAAGAAATCAATGATGCTCAGGAAGAAGGAAACGATGCGTTTCCATAAGCTCTGCGGCTGCTGTTCTGGCTCGTCGGGCTGTTCGGGTTCGTCGGGCGTTTCCGCCGCGGAGCTCTCGTAAATACAGGCAAGCGCGTCTTCATCGGCGACGTGGAAAACGCGGCAGTAAATATCATGACCTTCGGCGCTGCCGACTGCGAACGCCGCGCACAGACATTCTGTCTGCCTGTCATAATAGAACACGATGCCGTCCGCGTCCTCCGCGTTATCGGGCATGAATTTCTCGCAGTAAGCCGCCGCGTCGATATAGAGGGCGCCGGGCGCGAGTCCTTCGGCGGAATGCGGGAGCACTTCCCAATCGCCCGTCATCATGACGACCATCGCGTAAAACTCATCGGAGACCTCACGCTCGTAATAGACGTACGCTTCGCCCGTTTCACTCAGCTCCGCAGGGACCGTAACGGTCCCCTTGAGGGCGTGCTGTTCGTGATCCGCGTACCACTCGCCGGCGTTCATGATTTCAAGCCAGTTTTCCCTCTCGTCGGGGCTGATCGAATAGCTCTGAGCGGTCCAGTCAAGATAGTATTCTCCCGCGGCAAGCCCTGCGGGCGAGGTCGGAATGGAAACCCAGTTATAACCGTCGTTATACTGCTGAATGGGGCAGCATTCCAGATATCTCGCAAACGAATCGCACAAAGGCAGATAATAAATATCCTGCTCGTCGGGCAGCACGATCTTATATTGCATAAGGCGGCTTCCGGGATTGACGTAAAAGACAGACTGCGTTATGACAGCGGCATCGTCGGCGCCTAACAGTTCCTCCGCGCGGGACAGGTCGATATACCAATCGCCGTTGGATAAGCCTTGCGTCGATTTCGCCACCGGGAGCCATTCCGCATCGACTTCGCAGAGGATATACTGAAGATACGCTCTGCCGGCTGCCAGCGACAATTCGATCGTTTCCTCTTCGCCGGATTCCGAGAAGTCGGCGGGGACGACGGTCGTGCCCGTCAATTGGTGCGCTTCATAATCGATATAAAACGTGCCATCGTTGTAGATCTCAGCCATTCTCTCATAGTAGCCGGGCGCAGCCTGATCGTCTCCCTCCGCCAGCAGAGCGCAGAACCCGGTCCAGTCAATGTAATACTCGCCGGCTGTAAGCCCTTCGGGCGAGGTCGGGATGGGCGTCCAGTTGTAGCCGTCGCCATTCGCGAACGCAGTGACGCCCAGAGACAGCGCCAGCACCAGCGCCAACAGAAGAGACATACCTTTTTTTGCTTTCATGGTGATTTCTCCTTTTTACATAAAATTTATGGGTCGATAGGAGGTTTTTTCCTACGTTTTCCATTATAAAGGACCACGGAAAAAAATCAAGGGATCTGGCGCGAATGATACTGTTTTCGGCGCGAAAAGGGTTTTGACCCGTGTTTTCGCCCTGCAGTTCAGGACAGATCGGTCAAAGAGTTTTTGTACCGCAGAGAGATGCGCAGCACGAACCTGCCGTCTTCGACGATATGATCCACATTGTCGCTGCCGTATTTCGCGGCGGCTTTTTTGATGCTCTTTATGCCGAAGCCGTGCAGCCTGCTGTCTTTTTTCGTTGTCTGAAGCTCGCCGTTCTTCAGGTCCAATTCTCCCGCAAGGGGGTTGGAAACGGTGACGAACACCTCGTCGCCCACGGTCTTTGAGGTGACGACGATCTCCCGCTCGCCCTCCGCCAGTCTGCTCGCTTCAATGGCGTTGTCCAGCGCGTTCGGAAAGATGGTATAGATATCCTCCGGCGCGATCCCTTCGGCGGGGAAGCGGCTGTCGTCGGTGAACACGATGCGGATCCCGTCATGATCCGCCGATTGCTGTTCGCAGAACAGGACCGTATCCAAGCGGCTGTTGCCCGTATGGAAGCGTTTTCCTTCCGTTTGTGTGAACGCGCCCAACTCATACGCGATCTCCTTTGCCGCCTGCGGGTCGTTTGCGTCCAGATAGGCGACCATGGGACGCAGCTTCTTGACCAGATCGTGGCGGAACAGACGCAGGTCCTCATTGATCCGTTCCATCGTCTCATAGTGCAGGATCTGCCGGTCCAGTTCGCGCCGGTAGGTCTCTTCCGCCTTTTTTGTGCGGATCATCGTCGACACGCCGTAGATCACCGTCGCGGCGAACAGCGGGATATTCGTCAGCATAAACGCGAACTCCGGCAGCCTGTCGGCGGAGAGCATCGATCCGAACAGCACGAGCGACGTCATGAAGCTGCAGAGGGACAGCACGATGAGCACGAAAAACACGGGATCCAGCCGCAGAAGCGGCGCGAACAGGTTCTTTTCCCGCTCTCTGCGGAAAGAAAGCAGCAAAAACAGCAGGAAGAACACAATGTTCAGCAGAAGTTCCACCAAAAACGCCTCGGGCGCGTCCAATCGGTCGTTGGTATAACGGAAGCAGAAGATCAGGATCAGGTATTTCGGGATATCGATCAGACAGCAGCCGAGCGCAGCCGCCAGCCCCTTCAGCAGAGAGCGGGTGGGAACGAGCAAAGCAACGCAGACGAATGGCAGCAGCAAGGCGAGCGTTTCCCACAGCAGCGGCAGCGCCGCCCCGCCGTTTCGGCAGAAGGGGCGCGATACACCTACGGTGACGCTCAGCAGACCGGCGGCAAGCCAGAGCAGCGGATGCTTTCGCAGGGAAACGCGAAAGACCGAGGTGACCGCCAAAAGACAGATCGAAGAGAAGAGCAGATGGTCGACCGCGGCAAGGATACAGTATAACGCGGTGTTGGATGTGATATTCTCCGCAAGAAGCGTCATGGCGCTCTCTCCTTTCTCAATCCTTCGTTTCGTTGAAGACGAAATTACGGTAGATCTTCGCGAAATCCTTCGTCTTCAGCGGCAGCACGTCGCCGTTCGTCATCATGACGCTTTTGACGTCATATGCCTTGACGTGCAGCATATTGATGATGTACGACCGGTGGATCCGGCAAAAGTACGGAAGATCCGACAGAATGCGTTCGGTCTCGGAAAAAGAATGATGGTATACTTCTTCACTCAGACGGAAATGGATCCGCGTCCGTTTGTCCGCCGCCTCCGCGTAGAAGATCTCCTGCGCGTATACGGTCTCGGTGACGCGTCCTTTTTTGAGCTGCAGGTGCCCGCCGAAAGACGTGCTGTAAAACCTGTCGAGTTTTTTGTATAACAGCTCCGCGGATACCGGCTTTGTCAAAAAGCCGACCGCTCCGATCTCGGCGTTGATGATCTCGCTGGCAGCGCCCTCAATGCCGGTCAGGTAGCAGATCGTGACCGCGCCGCTGAATCTTTCATTCAGCGCCTGCCCCACGGCAATGCCGTTCATCTCATCCATGACGTAATCAAGAAAATACAGATCGAAGCGGTCATGCAGCAAAAGCTCCCTGCCGGAGGTAAACTTCTCGCAGACGATATCATATTTGCGTTGGACTGCGTATGCGTCGATCAGTGCGCACAGATTATCGTTCTCTTTGCTTTCGTCGTCAAGAAGCGCGATCCTCATATCCTCACCCTTTTTATATGATAATGATGTCATGATGACAGATTTATTGTAACATGTAAAATAAAACTGTCAAGACGATCGGCGTGAATCATCCTGTTTTCGGCGCGAAAGACGTCTTTGCCGTATGCGCTCAGCAGGGCGGCGCTGTGTTAAATTCTGATTTAACGGCGAAGTCGTAAAATCAGAATTTACACGTGTTTGCGCAGCAAACACATATCACATGCTCGTTTTGCGAGCATATATCGCATTGACCTTTAGGTCAATATATCGCATCGCCGTAAGGCGATATATCGCCAAAACAAAAGGCGATATGCGCTTCGCGCGCGATATGCCGCCTAAAGGCGGCGCGATATGTCCTTCGGACGCGATATGCGCCTGTGGCGCGTGAAATTCTGATTTATCGGGGCGTGAACGCCCCGATAAATCAGAATTTTGTAAGGCAATCTTCATCTTGATTTTTACGTCATAATATGTTAATATAAATCGATATTTTATATCATAATTTACCGGTCGGCGGGGTTCCCGCATCCGGCGGTGTGAAAAGGAGTGCTAAGTCTTATGAAAAAATACGCGATCGCTTCGGTGACCAGCATGGGTCTGCGGATCACGCCGCAGGACCGCATGGCGGTACAGAACAGCAACCTGTTTTACCTGCAGGCGACTTCGGCGGAGAGCAACGTGCTGAACGTGGCGTCCAGTCTCGGCAGCGAGTGCCTTGTGCTGACGAAATTCGTCGAGGGCTCGCCGATGGCGGATCTCATCAAGCGCCAGCTGCGCGCGAGAAACATCCGCTTTGAGGGCAAAGACGTTCCGCAGGGCGGCCCCTGGGGCTACCGGCACCAGTTCAATATCGCGGATTCCGGCTTCGGGCTCAGAGCCCCGCGCGTTTGGAACGACCGCGCCGGAGAGATCGGCAGAACGCTGTCCGCCGACGATTTCGACCTCGACCGCATCTTCGGCGAAGAGGGCGTGGGCATTTTCCATCTTTCCGGCCTGATCGCCGCCATGAGCGAGGAAACGACGAAGTGCTGCCTTGAGATCGCGAAAAAGGCGAAGCAGTACGGCACCCTCGTCAGCTTCGACCTCAACTACCGCGCGACCTTCTGGAAGGGGCGCGAAGAAGAACTGAGCAAAACCTTCCACGAGATCGCCTCCGTCGCCGACATCCTCGTCGGCAACGAGGAGGACTTCCAGCTGTGTCTGGGCTTCCCGGGACCCGAGGCGGGCGGCAAAGAGCTTTCCTCCAAGATCGAGCGTTTTCAGGCGATGATCGATCAGGTCCGGGAGAAGTATCCGCAGGCGAGAGCCTACGCGACGACGCTGCGGCAGGTCGTCTCCGCCAACGAGCACCTCTGGGGCGCGATCCTCTGGGCGGACGGCGCGTGGTATATCGAGGAGCCCAGACCGATCCAGGTCATGGACCGCATCGGCGGCGGCGACGGCTTCTCCGGCGGTCTGCTCTACGGCGTGCTGAAGGACTGGACGCCCGACAAGTGGCTGCAGTTCGGCTGGGCGACCGGCGTGCTTGCGGCGAGCAGTCTCAACGACTACGCGGAGCCCGCGGACGAAAAGCAGGTCTGGGATATCTACAAGGGCAACGCCCGGGTACAGAGATAAATTAAAAAGGAGAAATATAAATATGAAAAAAGCGGATATCGGCCTGATCGGCCTCGCCGTTATGGGCGAAAATCTCGTGATGAACATGGAGTCCAAGGGCTTCACCGTCGCGGTCTTCAACCGCACCGTCTCCAAGGTGGACGATTTCGTGAACGGCCGCGCGAAGGGCAAGAATATCATCGGCTGCCACAGCCTCGAAGAACTCGTTGAAAATCTCGAAAAGCCGCGCAAGGTCTTTATGATGATCAAAGCGGGTCCCTCGGTGGACGCGATGATCGACACGCTCCTGCCCCTGCTTGAGGACGGCGACATTATCATCGACGGCGGCAACTCTCACTTCCCCGACACCATGCGCAGGACCGAGTACGTCGAGTCCAAGGGCAAGCTCTATATCGGCACCGGCGTTTCCGGCGGCGAAGAGGGCGCGCTCAAGGGCCCGAGCATGATGCCCGGCGGCTCTCCCGCGGCGTGGCCCTATGTCAAGCCCATTCTGCAGGGGATCTGCGCGAAGGTCGAGAACGGCGAGCCCTGCTGCGACTGGGTCGGCGAAAACGGCGCGGGCCACTTCGTCAAGATGGTCCACAACGGCATCGAATACGGCGATATGCAGCTGATCTGCGAGGCGTATCAGCTCATGCGCGACCTGCTCGGCATGAGCTACGACGAGATGCACGAGACCTTCAAAAAATGGAACGAGACCGAGCTTGACAGCTATCTCATTGAGATCACCCGCGACATTCTCGCGTATAAGGATACGGACGGCGCGCCCCTGGCGGAAAAGATCCTCGATACCGCGGGGCAGAAGGGCACCGGCAAATGGACCGGCATCGCGGCGCTCGACGAGGGCGTGCCGCTGACGCTGATCGGCGAGGCGGTGTTCGCAAGATGCCTCTCCGCAATGAAGGACGAGCGCGTCGAAGCCGACAAGGTCTTCGCGCGGAAGATCCCCGCGTTCGAGGGCGACAAGGCGGAAATGGTCGAGGCGATCCGTCAGGCGCTGTTCGCCTCCAAGATCATCTCCTACGCGCAGGGCTACACCCTGATGCGCACCGCCGCGGAGCACTACGGCTGGAAACTCAACTACGGCGGCATCGCGCTGATGTGGCGCGGCGGCTGCATCATCCGTTCGGTCTTCCTCGGCAAGATCAAGGAAGCGTTTGAGGCGGATCCGGAGCTCAAGAACCTGATCCTCGCCCCCTATTTCAAGGAGACCATCGAAAAGCTGATCCCGGCGTGGCGCAAGGTCGCCGCGGCGGCGGTACAGTACGGCGTACCCGCGCCGGCGATGACCTCCGCGCTCAGCTATTTCGACGGTTACACCTCCGCGCGTCTGCCCGCAAACCTTCTGCAGGCGCAGCGCGACTACTTCGGCGCGCACACCTATGAGAGGATCGACGCGCCCAGGGGCGAGTTCTTCCACACCAACTGGACCGGCCACGGCGGAAACACCGCGGCGACCACATACAATGCGTAAAATAAAACTGATCGCGCTGGATCTTGACGGCACGCTGCTCGATCCCGACAAAAAACTGTCGGAGGAAAACGCGGCGGCGCTCGAACGGGCGGCGGAGGAGGGGATCGAGATCGTCCCCGCCACCGGCCGGTTCTACCGCGGCATGCCGCAGATCATCCGGGAGCTGCCCTACGTGCGCTACGTCATCACGATCAACGGCGCCGCGGTCTTTGACGTCGTGCGGCAGGAGACCGTCTGCGGCTCCGAGATCCCCCGGGAGCGCGCCGTCGAGGTCATGGAACGCTTTGACGGCATGCCCGTGATCTACGACTGCTATCAGGACGGCTGGGGCAGAATGACGCAGGCGTTCTACGACCGGGCGGAGGAATTCGCCGCGAACTTGCACAGCCTCGATATGATCAGGAACCTGCGCACGCCCGTGCCGGAGCTCAAGGCGTACCTGAAAGGACGCGCGTCCGGCGTGCAGAAAATTCAGATCTTTTTTAAAGATATGCAGCTGCGCGCCCAAATGCTGAAAACGTTGCCGGAGGAATTCCCCGATCTTGTCGTGACGACCTCGATCGTCAACAACATCGAATTCAACAGCCGGGAAGCCACCAAGGGCGTCGCGCTGAAAAAACTCGCGGCGCGTCTTGGAATCCCGATCGAAGAGACCATGGCGTTCGGCGACGATCTCAACGATATCCCGATGCTTGAGGCTGCGGGGATCGGCGTCGCCATGGGGAACGCCGGGGAAGAAGTCAAACGGGCGGCGGATTACGTCACCGACGGCTGCGATCACAGCGGCGTCGCGCACGCGATGAATCATTTTCTTTGGGAGTAAGACAAATGAAAGATATCTATCGGATCGCCGAAGCGGATACCGGCCTTACGCCGGAGGAAATAAGAGAAGCCCTGCTCGCCTCTCTTGAGGGGCGGAGCCTGAAAAAGGTGCTGATCCTGCCGCCGGATTTCACCCGCTTTCACTCGAACGCGGGCTATATCACGAACGTATACTATCACGCGCTGACGGATCTGGGCGTTCAGGTCGATATCATGCCGGCGCTGGGCACCCACGTCCCGGTGACCGAGGCGCAGTGGAACGCCATGTTCGGCGACGTGCCCTTTGATCGGATGCTCGTGCACAACTGGCGCACCGACGTGGTGAAGCTGGGCGAGATCCCTGCGGATTTTATCTCGGAGATCACCGAGGGGCTCTGGACCGAGTCCGTCGCGTGCGAGGTCAACCGCCTTGTGATGGACGAGAGCTACGACCTCATCATTTCCCCCGGTCAGGTCGTGCCGCACGAGGTCATCGGCATGGCGAACCACGCGAAGAATTTCTTCGTCGGCGTGGGCGGCAGCGAGATGATCAACCGCTCGCACATGATCGGCGCGGTCTACGGCATGGAGCGCATGATGGGCAAGGACCACACGCCGGTCCGCAGGATCTTCGACTACGGCATGGAGCATTTTCTCAAGGACCGCCCGATTTTGTTCGTTCTGACGGTCACGACCGCCCCGGGCGGGAAGATCCGCACCCACGGTCTGTTTATCGGCGAGGGCAGGGAATGCCTGACGAACGCCGTGAAGCTCGCGCAGGAGAAGAATATCGACTTCGTCGAGCACGGCCTTAAAAAATGCGTGGTGTATCTCGACCCCTCCGAATTCAAGAGCACCTGGCTCGGCAATAAGGCGGTCTACCGCACGCGCATGGCCATGGCGGACGGCGGGGAGCTGATCATCCTCGCGCCCGGCGTCGAGCGCTTCGGCGAGGACGACCGGGTAGACGCGCTGATCCGCAAATACGGCTACAAGGGCAGGCTGCACACGCTCGAGGAGTTCAAAAAACCGGAAAACGCCGACCTGCGCGAGAATATGGGCGCCGCGGCGCACCTGATCCACGGTTCGTCGGACGGACGGTTTTCGATCACCTACGCGGTGAAGGAGATCACCAAGGAAGAGATCGCTTCGGTCGGTTTCCATGCGGCGGATTACGACGGGACGGCGAAAAAATACGACCCCCAGAAGCTGAAATACGGTTATAACGAGGTCGACGGCGAGGAGATCTATTTCATTCCCAACCCCGCGTTGGGTCTTTGGATCAACCGGGAAAAATTCGAAGGATAAAACGCAAAAAAGGACTTTTGCCGGGCGGCCGAAGTCCTTTTATATTTATGTACGCGAAAGCGAAAATCACCGCCGCGAGGAGAAAGCGGACGATCTCGCTATTGAAAGACGCCGGGAAATATGGTAAGATTTTTTTTGTAAGCGAATACGGAAATATTACGATCTCTATAACCGTAAAATATCTCCCGGAGCGTTTTTCTCCGGCGCGGAGGGCGCGCCTGCGCCCCGAAGTCGATCCAATCGAGGTGGTCGGAATACTGAAAGAAGTCATCGTCGGCAATATCTGCAGTATCGGAGCCATGATCACGGACTCCGTCAGCGGCACGCGAAAAAAACACCGTGAGATCATGGCGATCCAGATCCTCAGCCAGGTCTTTTACAGCGCGGGCTCGATCATCCTCAAGGGCTACAGCAGCACCGCGCAGAGCCTTGTGGCGATCCTGCGCAACCTTGCGGCGATCCGGGGCGTCAAACACAAGGCCGTCGAGTGGATCCTGATCGCGCTGGGCGTCGTACTCGGCGTCGTGTGGAACAACCGCGGCTGGCTCGGTCTGCTGCCCGTCGTCGCGAATCTGGAATACTCGGTCGCGGTGTTCCGTTTTAAAGAAAAAGAAAAGTGGCTGAAGCTGTCGTTCCTGATCAATATGCTGATGTACAGCGTTTTCAGCTTCGTGATCATGAATTACGTCGGCGCGGCGGCAAATATCGTCGTCGCGGTGATCACCGCGATATCGCTGATCCGGGGAATCGGGAAACCGCAGGGCGGCGAGACCGATCCGCCCGTCCGTAAAGAAACGACGGATCAAACGGATGAGCCGACATAACGCCGATAAAAAATCACACACGAAATACGGCACGCAGGGAACATTCGCCATGATTATCGAATAACGGTATATGCGCAAAAAACGGGGATCGTCGATCCCCGTTTTTTGCGCTCCGTCTGAGTCATGAAATCGCGAATTCACCGACTTTGTACGCCTCCCACCGGACGCCCGCGCCGCGTTTCGCGGTGCAGCCGTTGAAGAAGAGCGCGCCGAGGCCCGAACGCCATTTCTCGGCGTCAAATGTGATCTTTTTTTCGCTGTTCGTTCCTTTCTCCGCTTTTTCGATGCTGAAAAGAACGCCGTCTTCCCAATAATACGCGTCTTGTAAATAGCCGTTCGCCTTGAGTTCTTCATAGCCGAGCTGCAGCGCCTGCGCGCCGTGCCGGTTCGCGAAGATCCACGCGACCGCCGCTTTTTCGCCGTCTGTGAGACCGCCCGGCGCGCCGCTCAGGTCGACGCTGATATAGGCGATATCCCCGTTGAGGCCGCTGTCCTCCGTCCAGAGGTCTTCGAGCACCTGCAGATAAAGCCCGCAGAGGTCGCCGTGATCCTCATTGCCGAGGGGTTCGATTTCGGCGAGGATATCTGCGCCGCTCCCGGAGAGAACGTCGCCGCCCGCGATCTGCGCCGGCCACGTCTCGAGGATCTGACAGTCTGCGCCGAACGAGAGGATCATCCCGTTCTCAAGCTCCGAAACGTCGGCTGTCTCGCCGTTTTCGGATAATTTCAGCCGCCCGTCCGTGACGACCGTATACACGCCGCCGGTTTCACCCGCCAGCACAAGCAGGTCCGTCCCCGCGCCGTCGACGATGCGCAGACGAAGCGCGCCGTCCTGCGGCTGCGCCGGTCCCGCCGCCGGGGCGCGGCTTGCGCACGCGCCGAAAGAGAACAATAACGCGAGAATGCAGAATAAAGAGATCGCTTTTTTCATCGTAAAAACCCCTTTCCGAAAAATCCTTTCACATATAAGACGTTTTTTATGCGGAAAACATTGCATTTTTTCTGAAAAAATTTTTCGGCGCAGGTATTTATTTCGCCGTGATCGCCTTCACGTAATCCGGAAATTCGGCGGCGAGGTCGTTTCTGTCGATCAGCCGGAAATCTCCGCCGTTGTCCCATACAAGACAGGACATGCCGTATTTTGACGCGCACTGAACGAACCATTTCGCCTTCTGCGTAAGATGACCGAGGTGTGCGCGGTCCGTCCACCCGAACTCCGAGATGCTGACGCCGACGCCCTTTTTAATGAACGTATCGTATATGCGGCGCAGCGTCTTGTTGATCTCAAGATAATCGCGGACGCCGAACCGCTTCTCGCAGTCCGGGAATTCCGAACGGTGGGCGGTGCCGGGATAGTAATGCAGCGAGACGATCACGTGTTCGTCGTCGGGAATTTCAAGCGCGCCGCAGTTGTCTTCCGACAGGCTTGCGCAGCAGGTCGTGATCATAACGTAGCGCGTTTTGTTGTATCCCGCCGCGCCGCGGATCACGCCGAGCGCCTTCCGGTTGAGACGGTTGACGACCTCGCGCTCTTCCGCGGTCCCGGTCCATTCGTCGGGGGAACCGACCACGCGGGGCTCGTTCATCAGGTCGAATACGAGTTGTTCGTCATGATCTGCGAAGCGGTCCGCGATCTGCGCCCAGAGTTTTGAGAGGATCTCTCCCGCGCGCGCTTCGTTTTCATAATTCGTGATCAGCCAGTCCTGATCGTCGTGCTGCACGTTAACGATCGCGAACATATCCTGCGACAATACGTAATCAACGACTTCGTTCACGCGGTCGAGCCACGCGGGGTCGACGTTGAAATCCTCATCGACGTGCTGGAACCACGTGACGGGGATGCGGACGGACGTAAAACCGAGCTCTTTTACCAGCGCGATCAGCTCTTTTGTCGTTTTCGGGTTTCCCCAGCAGGTCTCGGTATCCTCCGGCTTCGGGATCTGCCACGCTTCGAGCGTGTTGCCGAGGTTCCATCCGCGGCCGAGCGAAGAGGCGAACCGCACAGATTCCGTATCGGGCTTTTTCGGGCTGTAAAACATAACGCCGCCCGCCGCGACGCCGACGCAGCAGACCAGCGCCGCCGCGCAGATCAGCGCGCCTCTGAACGCGGAAAGCCGGCGGCGCTTTCCCGGTTCCACGCGATCGTTCATGCTTTCGCCTCCCTTTAATATATTACAAAATCAAATTGAAGTTTTTATCAGGCCGACAGTATTTTCGCAAGAAAATCGGTGACCTTCACAGCGCCGAAAAGACTGACGTGCTTCCCGTCGCAGAAGTCCGTTTTTCCGCTGACCGACAGCTCGTCGGCACGGTCGTTCAGATCGATGAATTCAAGACCCCGGCCTTCCATAAACCGACGGACGCTCTCGCTCTCGCCCCGCGTCCAGACGACGGCGGGGGAACGGAAGAACAGCAGCCGGATATTCTGACGCCGGCACGCTTCGGCGATCGCGTCGACCGCATTCCTGCTCTCTTCCGGGATCTCCTTCAAAGCGGTATCGCTGTGCGCAAAATCGTAGTTCTGCTGATGGATATTCTGATATGCCGAGAATCCGCGCGGGTACAGCCCGTCGTATTTTTCCGGGTGGAAGACGTAGTCGATATCGAATCCAGCGTCGCTGTCCCCCTGATGATTCAGCACCCGCCATCTGTCGTGATAAACGAGCAGCGGGAAAAACGCGTGCAGATGTGCTTTTGTCTTGCTGCCGAGCACCTGTTCCAGCGAGGCGATCTTTTCTTTCGTCAGCGGCATCGGGGCATAGTTCCAGGCGATCTCGCTCGCGTCAAGATCGCTGTTTTTATAAAAAATACCGCCGACCTCTACCGCGACCGTCTGCGGAGACTGGGTTTTCAAAGCTTCATACAGATAGTAGGGCGTGACGGCCATCGTCTGACCGGCGGAACCGAAATTCCAGGCGTTGACGCCGTATTTGCTGTATAAACGGTCGGAATCGACAGCGCAGTACATCTCCGAAGAGCCGAAAAAAAGCACGTCGACGCTGTTCTCGGGCAGCGCGAAGAAGCTATGCGCGAATACCGTGGATTCCGCTTCGTACTGAATAAATTTCGGCACGAAGAACGGCTGGATCAGGAAAAAGACCGCCCAGAACGATACGAGCGCGGCAACGACTTTTATGAATAATCGGAATCTTTTTTTCTTCATAGCCTCAGAACCCCGTATAAATAAAGTCGCCCGTGCTGAAACGCCCGCCGTACGCGCCGAAGATGATCAGCGCAAACGCCAGGAGCAGATAGACCGCGAGCCGGACCGGATACGGCTTCCGTGAGAGAAATTCTCGCAGAGATATCCCTTTTTCGTGCAGAACGTCGACGGCGACGGTCAGCGCGATGCAGACCGCGAACCAGATCAGCGTGCGCATCTGGCCGTCGACGCCCGCGGCGAGAAATACGCTTGTCACCTGCCCCGGCTTCGGCTGTGCGAACATATTCTTCAGCATCTCAAGGGCGGCGGAGACCGAGGACGCATTGAAGAAGATCCACGCGAACATCATCAGCAGGGTGCATCTGAGAGACCGGATGATCCGCAGCGGGAGCTTCCTGCCGTCGAGATGCAGGAGCCTGTCGATCTTTGTGAAAACGGGCCTTGTGATCTCGCCGAGGAAGATATACACGAACTGAAGGATCCCGACGCCGAAGACGTAATGCAGTTCCGGTCCGTGCCAGAGGCCGATCAGCGTCCAGAGGATCAGAAGACCGAGATACGTCGGGATCGTTCTCGCCGCGTTTGCGCCGGCCTTCGCGGACAGCGCTTTGCCCATCTTTTTGAAGGCGTTTGATTTCAGGATCGGGTAGAACACGTAATCCCGAAGCCATGCCCCGAGCGTGATATGCCATCTCTGCCAGAACTCGGCCATATTATTCGAGAAGAACGGCTGCCGGAAGTTCTCGGGCATTTCGACGCCGAAGAGCTGCCCGACGCCGATAATGATATCCATATAGCCCGAGAAATCGGCGTAAAGCCGCACGGCGAAACAGACAACGCCCAGGACGGTCCCGAAGCCCTTGTGCTGCGTGTAATTCATAAAGACCTCGTCGGCGATCGGCGCGAACTGGTCCGCGACGCAAAGCTTTTTGATATATCCGCCGACGATCTTCAGGACCGCAGACCGGTATTCGTCAAAGGTGAGCTTCCTGTCGTTTTCCGCGCAGAGCTGCGGCGTCAGCGCGTCCCAGCGGCAAAACGGTCCTTGCATGACCGACAGAAAGAACCCGCCGAACAGGATCACCTTCAAAGGGTTCCGTTCCGCGTCGGTGACGCCTCTGTGTACGTCGACCAGATAACCGATCAGCTGAAAAGAATAATAGGAGATGCCCAGAGGCAGAAGAATCCCTTCCGCCGTCCATAATTTTATATGAAACAGATCGCCCAACCCCGACGCGTACACGCCGTAATACTTGCACAGAAACAGAATGCCGAGGGTGATCCCCGTCGCGGCGGCGACGATCCGCTTCTGTTTTTTCCGATAAAACTCTTTTTTCTCTTTTTTTGTTTCCCGATCGGCTGTCTCCCCGTTTTCCCGCAGCCAGAGCGAGAAGCCGTCTTTCTTTTTCTGCACGCGCAGAGCGGCAAACCAGATCAGCAGGGCCGTTAAGAGCATCACAAAAAAGCCGCCGACGCTGTGCGTGAGATAAAACACAGCGCTCGCAGCCAGCAGGACCCACCACCGTTTTCCTGCCGGGAACAGCCGGAAAACGATCAGGGCGGCAAGCACAAAGCCCAAAAATGCGACTGAAGTGATTTTCATTTTTAACGTGATTCCTTATCGGGTCTCTTCCTCAATAAAATCCGCCATCTCGCCGACGTTCTTCATCCGGACGGTCAGCCCCATGGAGAATTCGATATCGAACTCATCCTCGATCGCGGCAAGAAGCGTGATGTGACGAAGGCTGTCCCAGCCGTCGATATCCGCGGCGGTCGTATGGTCGTTAACCGAAATGCCGCCGTCGCCGAAAACGTCCCGGAACACGTCGTTCAGTCTTCTGTAGATCTCGTCTCTGTTCATCCGACGATCTGCGCCTCCTATCTGTAGATCTCAATACAGGGATCCTTCGGCTCGTATGCGCTTATCTCCAGTTCCCAGGCCGTATTGCCCGCGCCGTCCGCGCTTCGGAGAGAAAAGCCCATTCGCTCATAGAAATCTCTGACCGATCCGTTTTTCCGCGTCGGATAATAATATCCGACGATCCGCCGGACGCCCCTCTTTTTTGCGTCCGAGACGAGGACGTCGAGCATGGCGTCTTCCATTCTTCTTTTGAGCACGCGGCAGCTCATGACCCATAATCTTATATGCAGCTCGCCGTTTTCGATCTGCCCGGCGACGACGCTCACGACGCCGTTGTCGCCGAATTTATCCTCAAGCCTGCCGTAAAGACAGAGGTACGAGTCGGAGGCCTGCATCGCGGCAATATCGCTCTCTGTGCACCGCAGCGTTGTCAGATTGAACTGATTGCTCCTGTTCGTCAGCTGGGCGATCCGCTGCGTATATGCGGGTTCGAATCCGCGGATCGTCGCTTTCATCTTAAGACTTTTCAGAAAATCCTCATAATTTTCGACGCTTTCCCGCAGCCGGACGCGCTGCGCGTTCGCCCGGTACATCCCCGTGCGCGCAAGGTCGTCGTCGGAAAGCGAGGTCACCTCAAAAAAGCCGCTCCGGTCGATCGTCCGCAGATAATCCTCGACCCGGGTCATCTCTGGAACGGCGATCCCGGGATCCGATCGCCTTACGAGCTCACGCTCCGCGGGATCGTCGTCTATAAAGACGAAGCTGTCCGTACCGAGACCGAGCTCTTCGGAGATCGCGCGCATATTCCGGTCTTTGTTTTCCCAGTTCGCCCTGATCGAAACGAAGTCGTCCGGCTTCAGCGCCCCGTCGGGGCGGTTCAGACCCGCGAGGGCGTTTTCCTGCTCGTTCTTGCTGTTGACCGCGAGAAGAACGCCGATCGCTCTCAATTCTTTGATATACTTCTGAAACTCGGAATAGATCTCTCCCACGGGCTCCTCCGGCCCGATCCGGATGCCTTCTGCGCCGTCTTCGCCGACGACGCCGCCCCACAGCGTGTTGTCGAGATCGCACACCAGCGCCTTTTTGTTTTTGCCGTAGATGCTTTTGACGATATCCGCGACGCTCTTCGCAAGGTGCGGGATCGCGTCGACGCACAGGCTGTATTTATACAGATGCCAGTACCGGGGGTTGCTCCACGCCTCGAGTCCGTAACACGCGGCAAGATAGTCGATATCGTTCACAAAAAAATCCGGACGTCCGTCGGCATACTCATACAGCTTCTGATTCAGCCTTGAGATGAAATTCGTTTTGCCCCGGTGGTCGGCGATATCGCCGTTGCCGAGAAGCCTCCACGCGGGTCGGTCGAAATTGTTCTGAATGATCGGGCAGCGGAATTTTTCAAAGAGAGCGTCCCACATGGCGGCAAAATGCCCGAAGGTGTTTTCGAGCAGGGCGTCGGCTTCCTCCCGCGTGCTCGCCGGCGCGGGAAATTCGGGGATGTTGCGCCAGTTCGTATGGATGAATATGATGTCGGGGCGAAAACCGTCGAGCTTTTCGCTGCCGAACACGGCGTCCTGCCGGTACTGCGCGTACGCCGACTGATAAAACACGGGCTTTATACCGTAATGCAGCAGGAACAGCTCCAGCTGATCGACGATCTCATCCGTCGTCGACCCGCCGAGAACGGCGATCCGTTTTTCCGGGAACCCCCCGCTGTTCGCGAGGAGTTCTTTTTTCAATCCGATCTTCTTTCTCAACAGTGTTCTGCTGTCGACGGGATAGTCAAAAGCGTCCATCGTATTTCCCCGTTTCCCCAAGGAATCTTTTTTAAATTATATAATTTTATCCGAAAAAAATCAATCGGTTTTTATTCGGCATGTCAAAACACATAAATAAAGAGACCTGAGGGAAGACCCCGGGTCTCTGTTTTCTATGCGGTATACATGGTTTACGGGTCGCGCCGGGCGCATGCCGGTCACGAAAGCACGCCTGTGGGGGAGCAGGTCAGCGTCAGGGTTTTGTTGACGGTCTGAACAACAATACCGAGAGAGTATTTCTTGACGGTAAACTCCCCGGTCGCCGTTGCGCCGCTGCGGGACGCCTGAGCCTTCGTGACGGACCATGAATTGTTGCTGATGGAATACGAAGTCGACGCCGAGTTGCAAGTCGCCGAGCTGCCGGTATAGGTGAATGTTCCATCTAAGCAGATCACCCATTGTTTTACATTATTATCATTGTAATAAGTATACTTTTTTTGTCCGCTTGTTGTGCCTGTCGTCCCATCCGGACAATCCGGATATATGATCTCAATAACAGCGTAGCTGCCGTCAGCAAAGAACTCGATATAGCTGTCTTTTACCTGATATGCCTGATTATCTGATCCGGCAAATGTTTCCGTTAACGGAAAGATTAAAAATAGAAAGACAAAAAGAAAAACGATTGATTTTTTCATTATGCAGCATCTCCCTGAATAAATATTTCATCCGAATTATCAGTTGTTTCCTCTCCGGGTTCATAAACAATTATTTCTTCAACACCGTGACCGTGTGCGCTCATATGATTGTCAACCACAGAAATCCCAACCATAATACACCATGCGGCAAGCGCTATGCTTGTACAAATCATAATAATCGATCGAATACGGATCTTTTTTCGTAAATACCCAATATCGGTCTCGGCGAGGAATGACTTCGCGATCTGCTCGGGTGTTCCGAAATGGTCTTTTACCGCTGTGATATCCGCCTCCGGCTCCGCCTCAACGAACTGGTCGACGCTCTGGGCAAGGTCAGAGAGGAATTTGCGGGAGAGCTTCGTGCTGCAAAGCAAACATTTTTTGATTTCTTTCAAATACCGTTGTAATTCTTTTTCCAGGTCAGTTCTCATCGATCTCCGTCCTTCCGAGAATTTTCAGAATGCTGTTCGTCACAGAGAGATAATCACGCAGGATCGTTTCGTAATGCGCCCGCCCGGCGTCTTCGATGCGATAATACTTCCGCGTCCTGCGGACTCCGGCCTTTACGGAGTAACTCGAAATAAAACCCGCGTCCTCCAATTTGTATAAAATCGGATAAAGCGAGCCCTCGAGCATCGTGTATTCACTGTTGGTTTTTTCTTCAAACGCCTGCGTGATCTGGTAGCCGTAAAGATCCCTGTCCAACAGAAGATGCAGAACAAGAAGCTCCGCGGTGCCACGTTTGAAATCGTCCTTATTCTGTCCCATGACAGCCCCCTTTCGGATTCGGGCTGACACAAGCATTATAAATCAATGTTTTAAATAAGTCAATACCTTTCTTGTATATATATCTATTGACATATGGATTTATCCGTGTTATCATGAAATCGGTAAAATATTTGAAAGGAATTTTTCTGATGAAAAAGAACATATTCAAAAAATCGATCGCCCTGCTGCTTTCGGTTGTTCTCTGCCTGCAAATGAGCTGTATCGGCGCTTTTGCGGCTCTGACTGCCGAAATCACGACGCAGAACGAAGCGGAAGCGATGAAATACGCCGTCGGGCATTATTTTTCCGATTCTCACTCCCTCGATGCGGGCAGAGCGGGCACGGTGCGTTTTGCCGATTATACGCTGGAGGCAAGCGCGGAATTTGTTATCCCCGAAGCCTATACGGGGATGTTCGCGCCTGCGGAGCAGTCGCTGGTTTACGGCGGTTACGCGCAGGCGTTTCTTGAGAACATCGCCGAAACGCCCTGTGCTTCGGTCGGCGGCTGGATAATGCCGATCCTGAGCTTTGTCTGCGAGGTCACCGAGGGCGACGACGAATTCATCGTATGGTTTGACCGCTTCGGGGAGACGCATTCGTTCCACCCCTCCGCAGAGCTGACGCAGTCGGTCAACGCGGAGCCCGGCGCGCGCATATGTGAGGGTTATATCTGCGGCGGCGAGCCCGACGGTTTTATCCTTCTGAAATACACGGGCGCGCCCGACCCGAACGAGCCCGATCCCATCGTCGCCGCCGCGCGTTATTTTATTCTTGCTTTCTCCTTTGACGACGAGGCGCAGATCCCGGTTCAGGCGTATTATTTCGACGACGACGGCAGGATCGTACGCTCTGCCGACCTTTCCGATTCGTATATTTCCTCGATTACCTACGTTGAGAACGGAGCGTTCGATCAGATCTCGACCGTTTCGGATCCTTTGGGAAATGAGTACCGATACACGTACACGAACGGGCTGCTGACGGGCATAAAGTGCTACGACGCGGAGAACAATCCCGTCTCCTTCAGCACCGCGCAGAACGCCCCTGCGCTGGAAACGCGTTTTGAATATACGGACGGCAAGCTGACGAAGGTGGTCTATCCCGACAGTGAATTCGTGACCTACGCTTACGACACGGCGGGCAGACTGACCGAGGCGGTCAATATCGACGGAGTGAAAATCGTTCTCGCTTACAATGTAAACGGTTACGTCTCGTCTATGGCGCGTCTTGCGCCCGACGGGAACGACGGATACGAAACGCTGAACAGCGTCACGGTGACCGTGCCTGAGCTCAACGTGCGCAGATTCGTCTATGAAAACGGCGACGTGATTATAAAGACCTATGATGCAAACGGCAATATTCTCACGATCTATGACGGCGACGGCAACTGTCTGCTCGATAATACCGTCACACCCGAAGAGCCGACCACCGAGCCCTCGGAGCCGCTGACCGAGCCGGCGGAACCGGTCACCGAGCCGGCGGAGCCGGTCGAGCCGACAACGGAGGTCTTTGATTTTCCGGTTTACCGTTACGGCTGCGACTGCTGCCCGGACTGCGAGGAGTTCAACTGCGCCTGCGACTGCCCGAGCGAGGCGGAATGCGACTGCCCGCAATGCAAGCGTTATCATGAAGAAGTCACAACCGACTTCGGCGATATCGTGAACGTGGTCGAAGAGATCGCCTTCGACGGCGTGCGTTCTATGAGCGAGCTGAGCTCCTACACCGCCGACGGCGCTTTTCTGACGCAGACGATTGACAGCGCCGGGAATATCGTATATTATGATTATAACAATGCGGGTTTGCTGACCGCGCTGACCGCGGGCGATCCCGCCAACGGTTCCGTGGTCGAATTCGGCTATGACGCCATGGGGAATCTGATCTCCCTTGCGCAGGACGTCTCGGGCCTTGCGGGCGGCGCGACCGAGATGAAAAACGAATACGGCTATACCGACGACCGGCTGACCTCGATCACCCACAACGGTTTTTCTTACGTATTCACTTATGATACTTTCGGTAACGTGACCGAGATCGAGATCCTCGACCCTTCGGTCCCGAACGATCCGGACGCCGTTTCCCTGACGGAATACTCCTATACGACGGAGGCGGAGAACGCGCCGGTCGCGTCGATCTCCTACGCCAACGGGCAGTCCGTCGCCTATACCTACAACAACGACGGCGAGATCGTTTCGGTCGCTTACGACGGCGCGGCGTCGCCGAGGTTCACGTATCATTATGACGAAGACGGCGTGTTGACCGCGGTCGTCGATACGGCTGCGGGGCAGGTCGCCGAATACGCCGACGACGGTTTTGACCTTTACGAATATCCCCGAACGACGGGGGACGAGCCGCTTTTCTCCGTTTCAACGAATGATGAGACCGGGGCGGTCACCTATACCTCCTGCGGTCATGCAATTACTGTGACCGAACAAACTGAATATTCTCCTGTCACCGGCGCGACGTCTGAAACCGTCGTTTATGACGGCGAGATCGATTCCGCATGGTACAGGGATACGCTGACGTCCGAGACCGACTGGTTCGGCAGGACGACGACAAAATCCGTTTCCGTGCAGAGCGGGCTGATCGGCTCAAACCGCGTCGCGGAGGGCGACGGCGGCGCTTACGCCTACACCTATTTCGATACGGCTTCGACCGCCTCGCCGCAGGTCAGAAGTCTCGCATACGGCTATTCCTCGCAAACAGTTGAACGCGATTATGAGAATTTCTTCACCTACGACGACCGCGGCAACCTGACCGGGGTTTATCAGCTCGACAATAACGACATCCCCGTTTATTCTCATAAATATTATTATGACGAGGCGAACCAGCTCGTCAGAGAGGACTACGCGGCGGGGGACAAAACGGTCGTCTATCAGTACGACGCGGGCGGCAACCTGACGAAGCGCTCTCTTTATCCGCTGACCTTCGCCGACGAGATCACCGCGCAGCCCACGCGGGTATTCAATTACGGTTATTCCTCCGGCACGTGGCGCGACGTGCTCACCTCCTGCGACGGCAAAACCGTGACGAGCGACGCGGCGGGAAACATCACCGCGATCGGGCAGGACGTGACGCTGACGTGGACCGCGGGCAGACAGCTCGCGACCTCGACGGACGCGAACGAAAAGACGTTATATTATTACAATTCCGACGGCTTTATCTCAAAAACGCAGACCTGGAACGCGGCGGGGACCGAGCTGAGGCGCACGAACGAGTTCTTCTGGCAGGACGGCGTTCTGCTCGCCCAGCGGCAGACCGAGGCGGACTCCGGCGAATCGACCGTCTACGAATATCTCTACGACGCCGACGGGGAGCTGCAGGCGATCGCATTTGACGGCTTCCGCTGGACGCTGGAGAAGAATTTGCTCGGCGACGTGGTGGGCGTGAACCTCGTCAACGCGGGACTGCCGGATCAGCCGATGCGCGTTGCGGATATCGACTACGACGCATACGGCGCGCCGACGTTCTCGAACGCCGGCAATCAGGGGCTGCTCGCCGCGCTGTACGTCTCGCTGAATCCGATCCTCTACCGCGGGTATCTCGGCATCTCGGTCGGCGGCGTGTTCTGCTATTATCTCGGCTCGCGCTTCTATTCGCCGGAGCTGGGGCGGTTCCTGAACGCGGACGTGTATCAGGATACGCAGCAGGGCGTCGTCGGGACGAATATGTTTGCGTATTGCAATAATAATCCGATAACAATGATTGACCCAGAAGGCAAAGCCGCACAAACAAAAATCAATGCAATACAATTAAACTATATAACGACTATGTTAAAAATATATTCTCTTAATTTGCTTTGCGCAAGGTTATTATTATGGAGTATTACACATAGAAAGACAGGTATGACATATGACTTTTCCGGAAAAACTGATTATGGCCAAAATTGGTCAAAACTAATCATTAAAAAACTAAAGTATTCACAATATATGAACGGAATATATGCAACCAGTATTATCTTAATGGCTATAACCAAAAAAAAGATACTTCAGGTATCTATTGGACCCAATCAAAAAGCTGGGAGGGGATTCTATGAATACGGTGATAATCCAACTCTTACTGATAAAGATTTAGCTTGGTCTATCGGTGGAATATCAGGTTATTTTACCATAATTATCAAACAACTACAAGATTCAATTAAAGTAATAGTATTTTTATCACAAGAGCTTTGGGACTTTAAAAATTGGAAAGAAGATAAAAATGCTTCAAATGATGGTTTTACTCGTTTTTTAAACAATTTCGGTGATATATTGCAAAAATCAAATGCTGTAGTGCCGTATTACTGGGGGTTTACGGTAAGTTTTAATTTGTAGATTTGACAGGATTATTTGGAGATAGATTAAATGGAAAAATCAAAAGAGAAAAGTATAAAGAAAGGATTCAAAACAGTCGGTCTTATTATAGGCGTAGTCATACTCAAATCAGTCGAATTGATATTCGTTTATTATCTGTGTGTTTCCCTCTTGTTTTCCGGTATCAAAAAACTGGATTCGACCCCGAAGGATTATACGTTTAACGACGGCACGGAAGTGCAGGATCTTGCCGGACCGTTTTATTTTCACCGTTTATACGGTGATTACGGGATCTACGACGGCGACGGGTACCGCGGCGGACGCCTGTGGTGCGAGAGCAAACATAAAGCCTTCAGTGAGGTTGGATATCATGCAATGTATGCGTTTTCCCAGAACGGATATATCGCGTTCTGGCGTCTGGATACAGAACCCTTCGAGCCGAAAAAAGGATATCTGACGAAAACGACACGCGATTATATTTTGAATGAAGAATACTTTACGGCAATGGAAAGCGTGCTGTTTGACTGCAGTACCGAGGAAGAAACGCGTTTCGACTCCATGAACGACCTGGCGGATTACTGCGTGGCGAAAGGGATTAGGCTTGGGAAGTGGTATTATCCCGGCGGAGACCATCCCGTGCAGGAGGATGAGGTCGTCGTCAACGGTAAGGTTACGCTCGGCAACGGATGGTTCCACTGCAGCTTTATCCGCTCCGAAGGCAGAGTCCTCGCGTGCGGCAAGGTTGACAAATACTTCGTCGTTGACGACGCTTTGTTGGTTCACGTTTTTACAGACAACAAAACGGTCTGGTACCCGTTTCTGCTGACGCCCGTCGGGGAAATCCCGAAAGAGCCTGAAGACCGTGTTTGTACGGACGAGTATCTCGCGATCGACTGCGCGACCGGCGAGGTCGAAATAATCGACGATCTGCGCCGATATGAGAGCGAGCATAACGTCAGACTCCGCTGGGAGAAGAATAAGTACCGATAATAATTCCCGGACCGGCGCGGTCCTGATAATCTCGCATCGCCGTGCCGCTTCTGCTTGTGGGGACAGTTGTAAACGACGGTTTTGCGTACGGACTGATTTAAAAAAATGCAAATTGCAATAGCAAGTTGAAACAATTTTCAAAAAAGAAAAGGTACGAATTTGTATACTCAATAATAAACACTTAAAAAGGGGGGCATCAAAATGAAATCAACGATAAAAAAGACGCTTTCCCTGCTGTTAGCCGCGATCCTTCTTCTCGCAGCACTGCCCCTGTCAGCAGGGGCGGCGGCAATCGTGGAAAGCGGCGTCTGCGGTGCGGACGGCGACAATGTTGCGTGGACGCTCGACGATGAGGGTGTTCTTACCCTCACCGGCACGGGAGCGGCTGCCGATTACGCCGCGACCGCGAGCGCCGGGGAGCTTTCTCCCTTTGCCGGAAGGAACGATATCCTCACGCTGAAGATCGGGGAGGGGATCACCCGCGTCGGCGCGGCGCTGTTCCTGAATCTCAAGTCTATGACCGCGGTCTCGCTGCCCTCAACGCTCGAAGAGATCGGCGACACGGCGTTCGCCGGGTGCAATTCAGCGACCTACAATGCGCTGCCAGCGAGTCTGACCGCGATCGGTCAGCAGGCGTTTCAGCAAAACAATGCGATCACGTCGGTCGCAATCCCCGGCGGCGTGAAGGAACTCGGCAGAAGCGCGTTCCAACAATGCGCCGGGCTTGAAACGGCCGTGCTGAACGAGGGCGTGGAGACCGTCGGAGACAGCGCGTTCGGCAGCTGCCGGAAGCTTGAAAGCGTCAGTTTCCCGCGCAGTCTGAAGACGATCGCTTCGTCCGCATTCTCCGGCGACTACGCGCTGGACGGCGTCATTCTGCCGGATCGGCTGGAGACGGTCGGGCAGTGGGCGTTTATGAACTGCCGCGCGCTCTCGTCGATCGAGGTCCCCGACAGTGTTTCGTATCTCGGCGTTAACGCGTTTGCGGGCTGCCGCGCGCTGACGGAAGCCGTCGTTTACGCCGACGGCATGCAGATCGGCGATCAGGTCTTCATGAACTGCGTTTCGCTGACCTCTGCGACGTTTTACGGCAGCGCCGAGAGCCTCGGCGTCAGGCTGTTCCAAAACTGCGCGCTTTTGGAGACGGTGGTATGGGACGGGCACTTCACCGAGACGATCCCGGATGAAACGTTTTACGGCTGCGCGGCGCTGACCGCGGTCCCGCCGCTTGACCGGCTGACGGAGCTGGGGATGAACGCGTTCTTCGGCTGCACGTCGCTGGAACGGATCGTTCTGTCCGACGGGCTCGAAACGGTCGGCGACGGAGCGTTCCGTGGCTGTTCCTCGCTGCGGGAGGTCGTTTTCCCCGCGACGCTTGAATCGATCGGAACCTACGCTTTTTACGGCTGCAATGTGATAAACTACGTCTTTTTCGCCGGCACGCGGGATGCTTGGCAGAGCGTTTCGATCGCGAGCGGCAACGACGCGCTCACGGCGGAGACGGTCGGCATGCATTATGAGATGACCGACCACACGCCCCACGCGATCCGCCTTGACGGCAGCAAAGAAGCGACCTGCAGCGAAGAGGGCTATATGGACGGCGTCTTCATCTGCGCCGGCGTGATGTGCGATAAAACGTACCCGGGTCATATCGTTCTGCCGATCGATCCGGAGAACCACGTCAACACCGTCGAGGTGCCCGAATCGGATTCCACCGAGACCGAGCACGGCTACACCGCGGGCGTTTACTGTAACGACTGTGAACAGTATGTCTCGGGCCATATCGAAAAGCCGCTGATCGGCGAACCGGAAGAACCCACCACCGAACCGGAAGAACCCACCACCGAGCCGGAGGAACCCACCACCGAGCCGGAGGAACCCATCACCGCGCCTCCGGAGGAGATCACGACGGAGCCGGAGGAAACCACCACCGAGCCGGAGGAACCCACGACCGAGCCGGAAGAACCGACCACCGAGCCGGCCACAGAGCCAACCACGGAACCCACCACAGAACCGACCGCGCCCGTGTCCGAACCGGCGACAGATCCCACCTCTGAGCCTTCAACTGAGCCGACGACAGCCCCCGTCGCGCCGACCGGCGCGATCCACGGCGCGCGGTGCTTCTGCTCTGCCTACGCCGGAGACGGTCTGATCGTAAGCATTATCCGCTTTATCTGCGCGGCGTATAATTTTATGTGGAATCTGCGGGAAGCGGTTAAATTCTGATTTATCGGGCTGATTGCCTTCGGCAAAAGTGTGGAGTGTGCAGAGTGAAGAGTGAAGTGAAGGAAGTCGCTTCGCGACTTGATTATAGATGCCGTATATTTTATCTTGAGTGAAAAATTGAAGGTCCAGAGCCAAATTTCCCGTATTTATAATGGGGTACGGGGCAAAGCCCCGTCCGAAACTTCACTCTTCACTCTTAACTCTTCACACTGAAAATTCTGATTTGTCTGGGCGTGAACGCCCCGACAAATCAGAATTTTCATCCGACGTTAACGACGGCTCCGCCGTCGTTTTTTTATCCGGGAGGGGGCGGATCGGCAAAGGGCGCAAACGGGGCGATTTCGCTCTTGCAAGTCGGCGGGGAATATGGTATGCTTTTGCTGTAAGCGAATACGGAAATATCGCGATCCCGAAAGGAGAAAAGAATATGACGAACACCCCGGAAATGAGTCCCGAAGCGATTCAGGCGCTGATGGAAAAGATGCAGCGCGAGACCCAGGCGATGCTTGACCGCATGACGCCGGAGGAACGCGCGGAGGTCGAACGTAAAACGCAGGAAATGATGGCAGCGGACAGAGACGAGCAACAGAGACTGCTCGACAACGCCGCGCGGATCCTGGGCGGTTCCGCGCCCGCACCCGCGCCCGATCATGTCGCCGCCCCCGCGGCAATGCCGAAATTCTGTTCGAGCTGCGGAGCACCGGCAGGCAGCGGGAAATTCTGCGAATACTGCGGCAGCCCGCTGCAGAAGATTTAACAAGAAAACCGCAGGGAAATCGAATGAAAAATGAAAAGTGAAAAATGAAAAGTGAAAAATGAAAAATTTCGGAAAAGCGCTTCGCGCCTTTTTATCATAGATTCTGTTAAAAGAACTCTTGTGTAAAAAATATACAAAAGAGTGTATTTTACGATTTTATATAATTGGGGTACGGGGTGCAACCCCGTCATCAATTCTTCACTTTTTACTTTTCATTTTTCATTTGTATCTGTACCCTGTTTTTTCGTCGGTTGCCTTGCGCTGAGGATATGAAAATGAACTGCGAAACCAAGCCCTTATCGCCCGACGATGAGGAATACATCGAACAAAAGATAAACGAATACGCCTATTCCGTCGCGCCGCCCGAGCCCGGCACGCCCGCGGAGGAACAGCTCGTCTTCAAAGCGGAGGACGGGGACGGCAATCTCGCCGGCGGGTGTATCGTCAATATCCATACCTGGGGGCGCGCGGTGCTCGCGAAGCTCTGGGTCGACGGGCCTTACCGCGGGCAGAGCGTCGGCTCCATGCTGATCCGCGCCGCGGAGCGCGCCGTGCGGGATAAGGGCTGTTATCTCATGTGCCTGGGCACCGTGGATTATATGGCGCGGCCGTTTTACGAAAAACACGGGTACCGGGTCTTTACCGTCAATCACGACGTGCCGCGGGGACACGAGAGCTGGTCGCTGTCGAAACGCCTTGACCGGGACGCGTCGGATTACACGCCGCAAAACAACGGCGCAGCGGATCGCTTTGCGGTCGTGCCCGGCACAAAGGAAGACGCCGGGATCATCGGCGAGGGCCTCGCCCGGTACTGCGATCAATACGTAAAGGTTGAACACGATTATATCGGGATCGGCAGAAAGCTCGTCGATGAAAACGGAGCGCTGATCGCGGGGATCGTCGCCGGCGTCGACGGGGAGAATAGCGGCGATATCGGCGGCGTCTGGGTGGAAGAAGCATATCGCGGGCAGGGGCTCGGCTCGTTCCTTCTGCGGGAGGCGGAGCGCGGCGCGAAGGAAAACGGCGCTTACGTGCTGCTGACGTATTGCTGCGACTGGGTATCCGGCTTCTTCTTCAAAAACGGTTTTATTCCGAGAGGCAAGCTGGAGGATTATCCGAAGGGTCACCGCAGTTTTGAGCTGGAGAAACGAATTTAAGGCAACACCGATCATTTGCGTGGATCTGTATTTCAGGAGGGGTTTATCATGTCCGAGCCGATCACTGAACTCGAATTATACCTCGTGCGTCACGGCGAGTCGCGCTCCAACGCGGGGCAGCTCGATCCGTCGGATTTCCGCGCCTTTGAGGATCCGTTTCTCACCGAAAAGGGCCTGAGGCAGGCGCAGCTTCTGGGAGATTTTTATTCAGGCCTCGAACTTGACTGCCTCCTCGCGAGCGGGCAGAACCGCGCGCTGCAGACCGCGGGCGAAGTCGCATCGCGCCAAAGCCGCGCCCGCGCTGTTGAAGCGCACCCTTTGTTCACAGAGGGGCGTCTCGCGTCAAAATTCGGTGAAAAACACTTTGATGAGATCGCTGCAGCGCATCCTTACGCCGTGCCCGCGCAGGGCGTTGATCCGACCGGTAATTTCGTCGTCACGCAGGACGAGCCCGACGACGCGCCGACGGTTCTGCGCGCGGAAAAAGCGCTCGCCTATCTTCACGAACGGTTCCGAAGCGGCGAAAAGGTCATGGTCGTCGCGCACGCGATGTTCAACACGGTCCTGCTGTTCACCGCGCTCGGGCTTTCGACCGACGGCGTCTTTGATTTCGCGATCGCGAACACCGGCGTAACGAAACTTGTCTTCTATCAAAAAGGAACAGGGCTTTGGGGATGCGATACGCATCTGATTTACCATAACTGTCTTGCGCACCTCACAGGGGAATTTCCCGACGTGGTTTTCACCGCGCGCTGATCGCAAATATCCGTAAAAAATCTTTCGGGAGGCATTTCTTTTATGACTTACAGGGAATATTACGGCGAATACACGGGAACACATCTGCGCACGGGCGTTCGCTACGCGTGGCGGATGCGCGTACCGGCGGGGGACGGGCCCTTCGGGCTGATCGTGACGCACGACGGATTGAATGAAGCGCATGCAAACGCGGCGTTCGCTCTCGCGAAGACGGGCGAAATGCCTCCCTGCGCCGTGCTCGGCGTGAGCCCCGGCGTGACGCCGCCCTCGCTGCCCGGCGGCGCGGAACGGAATATGCGGTTCAACGACTACGATATGTTCGATTCCCGTTACGCCGATTTTCTCGTCGACGAGCTGATCCCGGCGCTGATGGAGAAGTTCGGTCTGAACATCTCTCCCCTGCCGGACATGCACATGATCTGCGGCGGCTCCTCCGGCGGGATCTCCGCGTGGAACGGCGTCTGGTTCCGCAACGATTATTTCCGCCGCGCTTACTTAAGCAGCCCGACCTTTTCCGCCATGGCGCGGGGGAATATCGCCCCCGTGCAGATGCGTCTGTTTGAGACGAAGCCCATCCGCGTTTACATTGACTGGTCCGAGGATGAACCGGACGATTATTTCGGCAGCTCCTACTGCGCCGCGATGGAAGGCCGCCTCGCGCTTGCGTTCGCGAACTACGATTATAAATGGAGCTATCACCCCGGCGAGGGACACTGCAGCCGGTGGGGAAATGAGGAATTCGCGAAGGAGGTCCTGCGTTTTCTCTGGCGCGCCTGGGATACCGAACCCATCCGGCCGCGGGGACTTTCGAAGCGCGTGTCGGAGCTGATCGACGCAAACGAACCGTGGCGGCGCACGGACGAAGCGTTCCCGCCCCCTGCGCCCTGCGCCGTAGCCGGCGGCGTTTATGAGGTCCGGGACGGCGCGGTCGTCTTTGAAAAAAACGGAAAACAAACCGCCGCGGCGGAGGGCTTCCCTGCCCCGACCGCCGTCGCGCTCTCCTCCGACGGCTGGCGGCTGTATATCGCCGACCGTACCCGCGCCTGCGTTTACGCCGCGTCAATTCAAAGCGACGGTTCGCTGACGGACCTCAAGCCTCTGTGCTCGCTGCAGACCGCGACGGACCCGCAGGACCCCGGCGCGTTCGGTCTGTGCGTATCGGAGGACGACTGGACGCTCGCCGCCACCGGGCTCGGCGTGCAGTGCGTGCGCTCCTTCGGACTTGTGGACGCGATCCTGCCCCTGCCTGGGAACGCAGTACCGAAACAAATACGCCTTTCCGGCAATCTGCTGTACGCCGATTGCGGCGACGCGGTATTTTGCAGGAAAATGAAGATCCGGGGAAAACAGCCCGGCGACAAGCCCTCCCCGCCGAAGCATAACGGATATTATGATTGACACCCGGTTTTCGTTATCCGAACTCCGACGTCCGAACTCCGATATCCGTTTTCCGATATCCGATCCCCGATATCCGACCGATAAAAAGACAAAGAGCGCCGCGGCTTTTGCGTGCCGCGGCGCTCTTTGTTTTTCGTATTCGCTGTTTTATAATTTATACAGTTTTCTGCCGAGCTGCAGCTTCTGAGCCTTTTTGCTGTTGGGGCAGCCGTAGTAGCAGATGACCTCGCCGGGATCAGGCAGATCGTGACCGGGATCTTCGGTGAGCTTTTCAATCGTGCCGTTGTCTCCGATGATAAGCGCGATCAGCTTTTTGATCAGGGCAATGATCTTTTTAATAAACTCAAGCATGGCAAAGAACCTCCTTTTTATGATATCGATTTATAATATCGCGGGCAAAGACCCGCGGACGAGCCGGGAAAGGCGACAAAAGCGCTTGACGCTCACACTTCCGGAACGATCAGCTTCGCCTGACGAAGCTCCTTCCCGTAATAAGCGCCCATCGACGCGTCTTCGGGATTGACGAGAACGCCGACGTAGAAACCGTATTTTTTCAGCATCCGGGCGTGGATCAGATCGTCGCCCACGCTGTACTGCAGCTCGCTCTGCGTCGGGTGACTGTGGATAAAGCCGAGGAATCGCATCGGCTTCCCGGCGCTGCACTCGCTGCCGGGGAGCGCCCTGTCGGAGCTCTTATAATAATTATTATTGATTATTTTCAGCTCTTTGTCAACCGTTTTTAAGATTTTTGTGCTGAAAATCGCGTTATCCGCCGCCCGGAACGCTCCGTCGCAGGGAATCACATACCTCACAACGCCCGTATTGCCGCAGACAAACCCGATCAGCGCCATTTGCTGCTCATACATTGACTGCGGATTCTTCCGGCCGAGATGAAAATACTGCTTGATCGAAGAAAACGCGTCCGGCTCGATCAGCAGCTCGACCGCGTCCTCCTCGCCGGAGGAGATCTCATAGATGCTGACGTCGGGATACCGCGCGAACAGAGAATCCTTATACTTTTGCATATCCGGTTTCTCAATAAAGTCCCGATAGCAGAAGATCGGTTCGTTTTTGTCAAAATCCGTCGTATGCAGGGAATCTCCCCTGCACCCGTCCCGGTGCGGGCAGGCGCCGCATTTTTCCGGCAGAGTTCTGTTTCTGAAACGGGTAAAACGGTTTTTCCATACCTCGCCGAAGCTGTCGGTCAGAATATTTCCCTGAATCAGCTCCTCCCTTCGCTCGACGTTCGGACAGACGAAAATATCGCCGTTCACAAGGATCGAAGCCGTATAAATGCCGGCGAAGCAGAAAAACGTTCTGTTATCGAGAAGTTTTCCGAGGTAATGCGGGCAGCCCCAGATGATTTTCGTGCCGCGCCGCTTCGCGTTGAGCTTGTTGACCAGCCCCGTGAAATACAGAATTTCTTCCCGCGTCAGCAAAAGCTCGGTATTATCCAGCGCGCGCCCGATCGGATCCATAAAGCTGACGCGTATCGAATCGAGCCCCACGGTATTCAGAATGCCGTACAGCGTCTCAAACTCGTATACGTTGCGGCGGTTCGCCGTGAACGTCACCTGAATGTGATCGAGGAAATCCGCCTTTCTGAGTTTCCTGAGAGCCTTGATGATATGATCCCAGCTTCCAGGCAGATGCCGCAGCTCATCGTGCGTCTCCCGAAGTCCGTCTACGCTGACGGTAACGGTTTTCATTCCGCTTGACTTCATTTTTTCGATCGACGCATCCGTGATCAGAGATCCGTTCGTCACCATGCCCCACTCAAAACCCATATCGGACGCCTGCGACATGATCTCAAACAGATCGCGGCGCAGCAGCGGTTCGCCGCCGGTGATATTCAGCATGGTATATGTGCCGATATTATCTTTGATATCCCGCAGCGCGGCAAGAATCTGCTCTTTTGACAGGATCTCCTCACTGTGGATATCGCACCTGCTGCCGCACTGGTCGCAGGCGGCGTTGCATTTTTTCGTTATCTCGATCAAAAGGGTATAAAGCGGATATTCTTCCTGCATACCGATCACCGTATGACGCGTTCCGTCGGGAAAACGGAACAGATTTCTGTAATTTGTTTTTATTCTTTCATTTATAATTTATCACAAAACCGGGCTTTTGTCAATCGGACAAGCATAAAGATCTTATGACACAACGGCAGAACGCGTATCAAAGAGCGCCGGCACACTATAAATAAAAATAGAATAATATTGACAAAAAAAACATATAGTATTATAATATTCTATACATAATTTTTCATAAGCGTTGTTTTTTCGGCTTTTTCTGCAAAAGAACGACGCGCGAAAAAAGGAGTGATGATCGTGTCATCCTGTCCGAAATGCGGCAAGAAACTGCACCTGTTCAACGTCAGCCAGTTCTGCCCCGCCTGCGGTGTGAATATGCGCTTCGTCAAGTTCGAAGAGGATTTCTACCGCGAGGCGAAGATCGCGGAGCTCTCCCAGGCGGCGATGGGCGTGAAGATCAAGCGCTTCAAGGCGTCCTTCGTCGGCTCGAAGCTGACCTATCTGCGCATCGCGCTGATGTTTCTGCCGGTCTTCTCCCTGCTGATCCCCCACGGCGGCTTCACGCTGACGCTGCCGTATAAAGAGACGGCGATCTCCTTCGGCGCGCTTGGGCTCTATCAGCTCTTCAGCGGCGGAGATCTGGGCTACCTGACGCAGATGACCGCCTCCGGCGTATCGGGCGGCGCGTTCTCTGCGCTGGTCGCGGCGCTCTACGCCTATCTCGCCGTCGCCGTCTGCGCCGTTCTGGTGCTGCTGCTGAGCATTTTCTGTTTCATCAGCATCAAAAACATGCAGAAGATCCTCGCCGTCGTCGCTTCTCTGGGCGTCGTCGCGAGCGTCGCGGCGATCGCGCTGATCGCGCGGTTCGTCTCCGTCGCCGGGTCGATTCCCCTGATCGAGGCGAAGAACGGTTTCGGGCTTTACGTCACGATCCTTCTGTTCGCGGCGGTGATCGTGAATAACGTCCTTCTGATCAAACATCCCGTCCCCGTGGAATACACCGAGGGCGCCGTCGAGCGCGCCGCGATGTGGAAACGCGTCCGTTCCGGCGAGGTAAAGATCGACGATCTGCCCCAGCCTGTGGTCGTGACCGAGGCGACGAAGAAGATCGACGAGGAGATCGCGAAGGAAGAAGCGTCCTACGAAGAAAAATTAGCGCAGAAGGAGGCGGCGAAAAATGGCTGACGACGTCATAAAAAAGGGCAAAGGCGCCGCGCTGAGCGAAGAAAACGTCAGCAAATACAAGTGGGTCTACCCTGCCGTGATCGCTCTGCTGTGCGTGATCTTCGTCGTCGGCATCGGCTACGGACTCGTTACCGTTCTCCAGATGGAGGGCAGCGACCCGCCCGTGGTGCTGACCGACGGGCTCACCCCCGCGCCGCAGACGAAAGAAGAAGCGGCGGACTACTTCAACAAAGTGCTTGAGAAGGCGCTCGCGGAAAAACCGGCGTTTTCCGAAGAAGAGACCTTCGGGATCAACGAAGACAGCATACAGACCGACGGCGGCGATCTGCTGCTCTCGACGCTGAAATACGTCCGTTCCGACTTCGAAGCTCATCTCGACGGGACTTTTGAAAAGAAAACGGCGAATTTCTTCGAAGGCTTTTCGCAGTATCTCGACGTTCCCGCGCTCACCGCGGCGGATATCGAAGACTTTACCTGTGAATACGTCGATTTCATCTGTCCCTCCTGCGGCCAGACCAGCGGCGAGCTTCTCGACGGCTGCGAAAACTGCGGCTCCGAGAAACCGTACCGGAAGCACTACCGCGACAATTACACCGTCAACCTGACCCTCGTTCCGGGCAGCGCGGCGGCGGAAAAACTCTTCCCCGCCCGCACGAAGCCCGAGACGGACGCGCTGCTGGGCGACGGACTGAACGAGGTCGCCGGGATCGGTTCGCTGACGACGGCCTACGACAAATTCACGATCCGTTTCGAGGCTGTCCGCGCGACTGACGACCTGCTCACGCTGCGCTTTATAAAAGATATGACCGTCGATGGCGCGCTTGACTTCCTCGGCGAGTTCGCCTCCGTCGGCAGCGCAAAGGTCGGCGCTTGCGTATCAGACGCGAAGATCTGCCGATTCACCTGGCCGGGGCTCTCCCTTGACCAGAAAACGATGAATCTCGGCTTCGGCGATACCGACAACCTGATCGCGACGCTGATCTGCGACGATCCGACCCAATACGGCGCGACGTGGACCAGCTCCGACGAGAGCGTCGTCTCCGTGGACGACGAGGGCTATCTGAAAGCGGGCAAAGAACCCGGCAAGGCGACGATCACCGCGGAATACGAATTCGGCGGCAAGACCTTCTCGGATTCCTGCGAGGTCAGCGTGCTGAACGCGGTCGAATCCATCCGTCTGAGCCGCCGTCATATGAAGCTCGCCGTCGGCGGAACGGGAACGCTCAAGGCGATCTTCTCCCCCGGCAAAGCCACGGTAAAAACCGTCAAATGGTATTCCGAGAATGAAAGCGTCGCCACGGTCGACGAGAACGGCGTCGTTACGGCGGTCTCGCCGGGTAAGGCGGTCATCTACGCCCTTTCGGACGACGGATATTTCAGATCTTCCTGTGAGGTGAACGTGAAATGAGTGAAAATGAACGCAAAGGCCAGCAGAAAAAGCTGACAGAGGTCATCTTTCAGGCGGAGGACAACTCCGCGCAGCGGATCGACCAGTCGCGGCTGAGCAGATACAGCCGTATCGCCATCCGCATGTTCCACACGCCGGTGCTTTCGGTCAAGGAAATGGTCTTCCCCGGCGTCGGCGAATTCGCGACCTCCCTTCTGACCGCCCTCGAGCAGTACAGAAAGCTCTACTTCCTGACGGTGCTGCACATCGACATCGTTTACGTCACGTGGATCGAGATGCTCATCGGCATCTACGACGTGCTCAACAACGTGCTGATGGGCATCGCCTACGACCACTCCCGCACCCGCTGGGGCAAGGCGCGCCCCTTCGTTGTTGCCGGCGCGATCCCCTACTACATGAGTACGATGATCTTATACAGCGGCGCGCTGTTTCTCGGGCATACGGCGAACAACGACCCGCGCAAGATCATCTTCGTCTTCGCGATGCTGTTCATCCAGGAGACCTTCTCCACGATCTACGGCATCCCCCGCGGCAATATGCTCACGCTGCAGACCGCGAACCCCGACGACCGTATCAAGGTCGGTCTCATCCAGCAGTACGTCGGCTTCACCGCCTCGCAGGCTGTGTTCGCTTTCCTCGTGCCTCTGCTGGAGCTGATCAACAAGGGCTATCTCAGCATCCCGATGCCCTACGTATATCTGTTCTTCTCGTTCACCGCGGGTCTGACGGGCATGTTCGGCAATATGGCGATGGCGATCAAGTGCAAGGAGCGTATCCTGCTGCAGCCCAAGCCCGCCCCCGTCACGAAGACGATCTTCTATATCCTTAAAAATAAATACGCCCTGCGCAACTTCCTCGCCGGCTTCTCCGTGAGCTGGTGGTCCAACGGCGGCTATAAGTGGGACGTCGTGACGCAGCAGGAGATCTTCGGCGGCACGATCCCGACGTTCTTCGCGTATCTGCCAAACAACGTATTTACATACCTGAGCATCAGCCTGATCCCGAAATTCCAGAAGATCTTCAAGAACAACCGCAACGGCGTCATCATCCTGCGGCTGTGGGATCTGTTCTTCGCCCTGCTGATGGTCGCGATCGGCTGCCCGATCATGGCAAAAGAACGAAAGTGGGGCCTGGTCGCCCTGTACGCGATCTGCTTCGGCATCAACGGCATCAACGACGGCCCCGCCCGCGTGTTCGAGGCGGAGCTGGGCAGAGAGATCAACGACTACACCGAGTATGTCACGGGCGAGCGCCCCGACGGCACCTTCGGCATGCTGCCCGACCTGATCAACAAGCTGACCGCTCCGCTGAATTCGCTGCTCACGATCTGGCTGTTCAAATGGTCCGGCTACGATCTGTCGCTCACGATGCTTCCCTGGTCGCAGGGCAGCAAGAAGGTCTATCAGAAGGTCTGGTTCATGTATATCGGCATCGGGATCTTCCCGGACGTCATCCGCATGATCCCGTATATATTCTACGACCTCGTCGGCGAGAAGCGCGAGAAGATGTATATCGCGCTCAACGAGCGCCGCGCGCTGCTGGCCAACGAGGACCAGGGCAACGCGGAACTCGAGGAGCTCATGGAGAGCATGGAAGAAGAAAAGAAGAACTGAGGTTCGGTGAACGGTGAACAGTGAACGGTGAACGGTGAACAGCGAACAGTGAACGGTGAACAGTGAACGGTGAACGGTGAACCGAAAACCGAGAACTGAGAACCGAGAACCGAAAACCGAGAACTGAGAACCGAGAACTGAGAACCGAGAACTGAGAACCGAGAACCGAAAACCGAGAACTGAAAACTGAGAACCGAAAAC
>JAFRPB010000218.1 GCA_017429345.1 Clostridia bacterium
ATGAACAGAGTACGCCCGTCGGTCAGCTCCGGAGGCTGCTCCTGTTCTCCCGTATTGCTTATCGTCGTCTGTCCCGTGTCGTGATTATCGCACGACGACAGCAAAGCAAGCGTCGAAGCGATCATCACACAGATGAGCATCATAGATAAAAACTTTTTGATCATTTTTTTATTTCATCCTGTTCTGCGTACGGGTTAGGAACGCTTCGGTCATATCCGCCCAGGCGTAGGCGTTCATATATTCGCCGCGATAGGAATTGACGGCGCCTACGTCTCCCGAAAGGAAACGGTAAAGGTCGCAGTCGACCTTCTCCGGGACGATCCGCACCGTGCCGCCGCCCATCTCAAAAATATCCTGCGCGCCGACTGATTCCAAAGTCGAGCGCAGCGAGCGGATAATCACGTCAAGCTGTTTCTGTATGGAGCGGTCGTAAAACGAATCCTCCCAGAGCACGGCTGCCGCCGTCGCCCGGCTGATCCCGCCGCCTTGACGGTCGATGAGATACGCCAGCAGTTCTTTGGACTTGGAGCGCGGGAACGATACCGGTTTACCGTCGACGAACAAATCGAATTCGCCGAAGGTATGCGCGGTGATACGCGATCCTTCCGGCGCTTTCTTTTTCGCATATTCGCCGTGAAGCTTTGCCGCATGCTCGATCTCCTCGGCAAGGCGATCTTTGCTCACCGGCTTCATCAGATATCCTGATGCGTGCAGTTTGAAGGCGTCAAGCGCGTATTCCGAATAACCGGTGAGGAATATGATCGCCGTATTCTGGTCGATCTCACGTATTTTTGCTGCGAGTCTCAGCCCGGACATATCGGGCATATTGATGTCGAGCAGCGCGATATCCGCCGCGTGATCTTCAAGCCAAAGGAGGGCTTCACCTGCTTTTGTAAAGCCCTTGACCTCCGGTTTTTGCGGCAGCTTTTCGCAAAGCTCCACCGTCATATTCAGTATAAGCGGTTCGTCGTCTATACAGATGATTCTCATAACATCCTTAACCGTTTTTCAGCGTGTTGAACAGCGTTTTGCGGTTGCCGCCGTTGTCGGCGGTGGCTCCCGTCCTTGCAAAAGCGACGAGGGTGACGAAGAGCGGTTCAAGATCCTTGGCGCGTGTCCAGATGCGGAAGAAGCCCTTAACGGGAACAGCTTTGGCAATCTTATGCGCTTCGGCGTCTTCCTCGTGGACGTACTGGCTCGTGGTCTCCACACGGGCAATCTCGACGTCGTTATGATAGATCGTGTAATTCGTACCGATGAGCTTGTCGCTTCCTCCGCCGAGGGTGGAATCCACGCGGATGTTGTTGCGTTTCAGATGCTTCCAGATATCTTCGCCGTCGAACGTCAGGGTGTAGTGGTTGTCAAGCAACAGCGAATTCCAGTCGGTCTCTTCCTCGTGTCCGACAAGATGCTCTGTCGTTTTATTGTGTTCGTGATCGATAAAGTCAAAGCCGAAGGGCGAGGTCATCGTGAACTTCGTCATTTTGGCTTCATAAAGCACGTTGTGGGAAGCGTCCTCGATACGGTGACCGTATTTCGGCGTACCGAGATCGGTGAGAAAGTAAAGCTTGCGTTCCTCGCCGAGCTCCGTGGGCGCATAAAACACATCTTTGCCGACGTTATTTGTCTCTTTGATCTTTTTAAGCGAGACTTTTCCGCGTACGATCGAGAAGATAACGATCGCCGCGATCACGACGCCCGCGATCAGAATATAGATTCCGAAACCGCTTCCGCCGTGGACTTCAGCCGGGTTTTCCGGATTGTACCTGACGTCGATCATTTTGCCCGCCTCAAAAGAAGGACTGTAATAGTCGAGTTTTTCGGTGTATTTCTGCCCGTTTACGGTGTATTCTACGACGACGTCGTATTTGGCTTCTTCATCCTCAAAATCCTTGGGCAGCTCAGTGACCGAGACGATGGTCGCCGTGGTTTTCTCGAACCCGATTGAATGGAAGAACGTGAGATACACGCCTGCGACGATGGCGATAACGGCTATCGCCAACGCAAAATACTTGATTCCGATCCCTTTGAATGACATAATGATTCTCCTAAAATTCAAAAGATTTTACTATACTATATCACCCGTTGTCCAACAAATGTCCAACAAATCCGGGGCGACGAGGGCGCTTTTTATATGATTTTATTCTTTTTCTGCGGGGATCCGGATCGTAATCGTCGTGCCGGCTCCCGTAATGCTCTCGATGGTCAGGGTCCCGCCGCACATTTCCTCTATTCTTTCCTTTACGTTGTGCAATCCTATATGCGTGCCACTTGCGTTTTCGGCGGCTTGCACGTCAAAGCCCCTTCCGTTGTCGCTGATCATGATCTCATAAAAGTCGCCCGCTTTTTTAGAAGAAACGCAGACGATCCCGTTTTCAACGCCGCGTATCCCGTGACGGATCGCGTTCTCCACCAGCGGCTGGACGGTCAGCGCGGGAATCGAAAAATCCGTATCCCGCGTATCGTATTCGATCCGTATCGACGGGAAACGGATCATTTCGATCTCGGAATACACGCGGGTATGCTCTAACTCCTTTTCAAAAGGGATCAGCTGTGGCTGATCGAGCGAATCGATGTTCTGCCGTAGATATGTCCCCAACTTTTCGGTCACGTCGAACGCCTTTTCGGGATCGGCCATACAAAGCGCCTGAATGGACGACAGCGTGTTGTAAAGAAAATGCGGCTGAATCTGCGACATCATGATTTTTATCCGCTGTTCCGCCATCAGCGCCTTTTCGTGATCGTGGACAAACTCCAGGTGCATCCAGATGTAATAGAACAGGCAACTGTTGACCGTAGCGATCGTGGTAAAGGTGACGCCTTCATCCGTGTGCGTGACGAAGGTGTCCAGCAAAAACGCGGCGACGACCGAAAGAATGTTGAATACCGGGATGAAGAGTCTGCTGCTCTTCCGGTCGCTTTTTCTTTTCAAAGTCAGGTAAAGTAAATACAAAAGCAGTCCCGCGCAGACAACGTGGCTGGTGTACGTGAGCGGTCCGCGCAGAAAATGATTGTCTTCGCTGATCCAAAAACAGATATGGCTGAAAAGCGCGGTCGAGTGAATGAGAGCGTTCGCCGCGGCAATGATCCAAAGCGGAAAAAGCTTTGTTTTGCTATCAACAAGCGCACAGAACAATATGATGATGAAAGGCGAAATAGAGTAACCGAAAATGGAATTGAACGTCCGCAGCGTCGGGCTGTCATAGTAGAACACGAAAAAGTCGTTGAGGAGATTTTGAACGACAGACAGCGCGACAAATATGATACAAAGAAGCATGATGCGTCTGTGTGACCGTTTGATATACGGATCGAACAAAACGACGAACAAAAGGCAGAATAACTCCAGAAACAGCGGAACGATCACCGTCAGATTGTCCTGAAGTATTTTAACAACGTTTTCTAACACGGTTTTGCTCCTTGTGTGTTTTCATTTGAAAGACAAATGCTCATTCTGAATC
>JAFRPB010000219.1 GCA_017429345.1 Clostridia bacterium
AATAAATTCTGATTTGTCGATAAAGTCCCGAGTCCCGAGTCTCGAGTCCCGAGATACGTAAGGTAAGCTTGTGCGTCTTGGTAAAACAGCGGGAAACAATACGTTTTTCCATTTATTATTCTGACTGAAAATTATCGCCTCGGGACTCGGGACTCGGGACTAAATTCTGATTTATCGCGAAGCGATAAATCAGGATTTTGTATCGCCGCTTCTCCTCTTGCACAACATATTGACGGCGCAAAACCAACAAAAATTTTTTGTGAAAACTGCAGATTTTTTGATAAAAAAGTATTGCAATTTGCCGAGAACTATAGTATAATACTCAAGTCTGCGAGCAGATAGGGATACCTATGTCTTCTCGGAGGCCATGGCGTTGATGCGGAAGGTGGCTGCACTCTGATGCAGGGAATTTCCGCGGAGTATGTCCGATTCAAAACCGGGCGAAACTTTTGAGCGGCGAATACCGCATCTCACGGGGTATTCTGCGCTCATAACGGTATTTTTTCGTTCCGGAGACCAAAAGTTTTCGGTTTTTTATAAACCGGAAGGCTTAAACACCCGGAGCCGTGTCGAAAAGATACCGACCGTGCCCGCCAAATTTACAAGGAGGCAGCAAAATGGCAGCAAAAGACAAGATCAGGATCAGACTCAAGGGTTACGATCACAACCTCGTCGACAAGGCGAGCGAGCAGATCGTTGAGACCGCGAAGCGCACAGGCGCTCAGATCTCCGGTCCCGTACCGCTTCCCACCGAGAAAGAGATCGTCACGATCCTTCGCGCCGTTCACAAGTACAAGGATTCCCGTGAACAGTTCGAGCAGCGCACCCACAAGAGACTGATCGACATCCTGAAGCCCACGAACAAGACCGTGGAAGCGCTCAGGAATCTCGAACTTCCCGCCGGTGTTGATATAGAGATCAAGCTCTGATTTCTATACCTATTATATATAGGCTTACATCGCAGGTCAAGTTGACGCAGGGTCAACCAATAATCTGAAGGAGGAAAACATCAGATGAAGAAAGCAATCATCGGAACAAAGGTCGGCATGACTCAGATTTTCGACGAGAAGGGCAACGTGATCCCCGTCACCGTCGTTGAGGCAGGCCCCTGCACGGTCGTGCAGAAAAAGACAGTCGGAACGGACGGCTACGAGGCGGTTCAGCTCGGCTACGGCGACGTGAAGATTCAGCGCGTCAACAAGCCCCTGACCGGTCACTTCAAGAAGGCCGATGTCGCTCCGAAAAAGCATCTCAAGGAGTTCAGACTCGCGGACATGATCACCCTGAACGTCGGCGACATCGTCAAAGCCGACATCTTCGCGGCGGGCGACACGGTCGACGTTGCGGGCACCAGCAAAGGTAAGGGCACCGCGGGCGTTATCAAGAGATGGAATCACGGCAGACTGAAGGAATCCCACGGTACGGGTCCTGTCGCGAGACATTCCGGTTCCCTGGGCGCCTGCTCCAGCCCCTCGAGAGTATTCAAGGGCCAGAAGGCCGCGGGCCATCTCGGCAGCGAGAAGGTCACCGTTCAGAACCTCACAGTCGTGAAGGTCGACGCGGAAAACAATCTGCTCGCCATCAAGGGCGCCGTTCCGGGCCCCAAGGGCGGTATCGTCGTCGTGTCGAACGCAGTCAAGAAAGCGTAAGGGAGGAAACATAAATGGCTAATATAGCAGTTCTTAATACGGCCGGTGAAAAGGTCTCCGATCTTGAGCTTAACGATTCCGTATTCTCTATTGAACCCAGCACCTCCGCTATGCATCTCGTAGTTGTCAACTACCTGGCAAATCAGCGTCAGGGCACACAGTCCACCAAGACCAGAGCCGAAGTTTCCGGCGGCGGCAAGAAGCCCTGGAGACAGAAGGGCACAGGCCGCGCAAGACAGGGTTCCACCCGTTCCCCGCAGTGGTACCACGGCGGTATCGCGCTCGGCCCGAAGCCCCGCACCTACGGTTTCTCGATCAACAGAAAGGTCAGAAGACTTGCTCTCAAGTCCGCTCTTTCTTCCAAAGTCGCGGCTGAGGAAATGGTCGTTCTCGATTCCCTTGTTCTCGACGAGATCAAGACCAAGGCCATCGTCAAGATTCTCGCCGCTCTGAAAGCGGGCAAGAAGGCGCTCATCGTGCTTCCCGAGCCCGACAGCAAGGTTCTGCTCAGCGCGAGAAACATTCCCGGCGTAAAAACCACTTTCGTCGGCTCACTCAACGTTTACGACATCCTGAACTGTGACACGCTCATCGTTCTCAAGGATGCTGTCGCAAAGATCGAGGAGGTTTATGCATGAGTAAAGCAGCACAGGATATTATCCTTCGCCCGGTCATCACCGAGGAAACGATGATGGCATCCCAGCTCAAGAAGTATTCCTTCATCGTCGCGAAGGACGCCAACAAGATCGAGATCGCGCAGGCGGTCGAGAAGCTCTTCGGCGTTAAGGTCGCGAAGGTCAACACGCTCAACGTAAAAGGACATCTTCGCCGCTACGGCCGTTTCGAGGGCTATCTTCCCTCGAAGAAAAAGGCGGTCGTTACGCTCACCGAAGATTCCAAGACGATCGAGTTCTTTGACGGCTTAATGTAAGAAACCGCCGTTCGAGCCGCAGACGACGTATGGTTTAAGCCGAGCCGCTAAATCTGTGAGCAAGACGGAGCAACGGGAGCTTACAAAGAATATTAAAGGCTGAAAGCCTAATTTAAAGAAAGGCGAGTGACATCTTATGTCCATCAAAGTCTACAAACCGACGACCAACGGCAGACGCAACATGTCGGTTATAGATTATTCAGGGCTGTCAAAGGTAGCGCCCGAAAGAAGCCTTCTCGAGCCTCTTTCAAAGCATGCCGGCCGTAACAGCTACGGCAGAATCACCGTTCGTCATAAGGGCGGCGGAAACCGTCAGAAATACCGCATCATCGATTTCAAGAGATCGAAGATCGGCAAGGCGGAAGTCAAGACGATCGAATACGATCCCAACCGCTCCGCGTTTATCGCGCTGGTGGAATACGAAGACGGCGTAAAGAGCTACATCATCGCTCCCGCCGAGATCAAGGTCGGCGACGTGATCGAGTCCGGTCCCGACGCGGATATCAAGCCCGGCAACGCGCTTCCGCTTTCCAATATCCCCACCGGTACGTTCATTCACAACGTTGAGCTTTATCCCGGCAGAGGCGGTCAGCTCGCAAGAGCCGCCGGCAACGCCGCGCAGCTCATGGCGAAGGAAAACGGTCTCGCGCTTCTGAGACTGCCCTCCGGCGAGCTCCGCAACGTTTCCGCAGACTGCATCGCGACGATCGGTCAGGTCAGCAATCTCGACCACGAGAACGTCAAGATCGGTAAAGCGGGCCGCACCCGTCACCTGGGCGTGCGTCCCACCGTCCGCGGCTCGGTCATGAACCCGAACGACCACCCGCACGGCGGCGGCGAGGGCAAATCCCCCATCGGCCGTCCCGGTCCCGTTACTCCGTGGGGCAAGCCCGCGCTGGGTTACAAGACGCGCAACAGACACAAGAGTTCCGACAAGCTGATCGTCAGACGTCGTAACGCGAAATAAGTCGGGAAAGGAGTAGAATGTAATGAGCAGAAGCATTAAGAAAGGCCCTTATGTGCAGCCGAAGCTGCTCGCGAGAGTCGAAGCAATGAATAAGACCGGCGAAAAAGTCGTTCTGAAAACCTGGAGCCGCAGCTCTACCATTTTCCCGGACTTTGTAGGTCATACCTTCGCAGTCCACGACGGCCGCAAGCACGTCCCGGTCTATGTTACCGAGGATATGGTCGGTCACAAGCTCGGTGAGTTCGCCCCCACGAGAACCTTCAGAGGTCACGCGGGTTCCAAGACGACCTCCGGTAAATAATCGGTCGAAAGGAGTGTAATATATGAGAGCAACGGCGAAGGCGCCCTATATCAGGATCGCGCCCCGTAAGGTCAAGATCGTTCTCGACCTTATCAGAAACAAACCTGTTGATGAAGCTATGGCGATTCTCAAATTCACACCCAAGGCCGCGTGTGAACCGCTTCAGAAACTTCTCAAGTCCGCGATGGCAAACGCGGAGAACAATTACGATATGGATCTTTCGACCTGCCGCGTCGTCGAGGCGCGCGTAGATCAGGGACCCACCCTCAAGAGAATCAGACCCAGAGACAAGGGCCGCGCGTACAGGATCAATAAAAAGACCTCGCACATCACGCTTGTCATTGAGGACGCCGAATAAGGAGAGAGGAGGAAAATTATGGGTCAGAAAATCAATCCCACCGGTCTTCGTATCGGTGTTATCAAAGACTGGGAATCCCGCTGGTACGCGGATAAGGGCGAGTTCGGTGACACGCTCGTTTCCGATAACAAGCTTCGTAATTACCTTCTCGAGAAGCTCGCGTCCGCAGGCGTTCCGAAGGTCGAGATCGAACGCGATCCCAAGAGAGTCCGCATCAACATCCATTGCGCCAGACCCGGTTTTGTAATCGGCAAGGGCGGCGCCGAGATCGAGAAGCTCAAAGCGACCTGCAAGAAGCTCCTCGGCGGCGATAAGGACGTTTATATCAACATCATCGAGATCAAGCAGCCCGACCTCAACGCGCAGCTCGTCGCGAGAAATATCGCCGACCAGCTCGAAAAGCGCGTCTCCTTCCGCCGCGCCGTCAAGCAGGCGATCGGCAGAACGATGAGACTGGGCGCCAGAGGTATCAAGATCCAGGTCAGCGGCAGACTCGGCGGCGCCGAGATCGCGCGCAGCGAGTCCTATCACGAGGGCACCATTCCTCTTCAGACCATCCGCGCCGACATCGACTACGGCTTCACGGAGGCGCATACCACCTACGGCCGTCTCGGCGTCAAGGTATGGATCTACAGAGGCGAAGTGCTTCACGATACCCGCAGAACGAATTCACGCAGAAGGGAGAGAGCCTGATGTTACTGCCCAAGAGAGTTAAATACCGCAGGGTGCAGAGAGGCCGCATGAAGGGCGAAGCTCACAGAGGCAACGTCGTCAATTACGGCGAATACGGTCTGCAGGCTCTTGAACCCGCATGGATCACTTCCAATCAGATCGAGGCCGCCCGTGTCGCCATGACGCGTTACACCAAGAGAGGCGGTAAGGTCTGGATCAAGATCTTCCCCGACAAGCCCATCACCGAGAAACCCGCCGAGACCCGCATGGGCTCCGGTAAAGGTTCCCCCGAGTACTGGGTCGCCGTCGTAAAGCCCGGCAGAGTTCTTTTCGAGATGGCGGGCGTTGATGAGGCTATTGCGAGAGAGGCGCTGCGCCTTGCCGCGAACAAGCTTCCCATCAAGTGCAAGTTTGTGAAAAAAGATGAACAGGGTGGTGAGCAGTAATGAAAGCCAGTGAAATCAGAAAAATGTCTTCGCAGGAGCTCGATGCAAAGCTCCTGGAGCTGAAGGATGAGCTTTTTAAACTGCGCTTCCAGCAGACCATCAACCAGCTCGAAAACCCGATGCGTATCAAGGCCGTGAAGAAGGATATCGCCCGGATCAAGACGGTTCAGCGTGATATCGAGCTCAAAGGCGCGGACGCGTGAGTAAGGGAGGACAGCATCAATGGAAAGAAATTTAAGAAAAACCCGCGTGGGCATCGTATCCAGCGATAAAATGGACAAGACGGTCGTCGTCTCCGTGCGCGACCGTGTCAGACATCCTCTTTATAAGAAGATCGTCAACAAGACCATCAAGCTTAAGGCTCACGACGAGAACAATGAATGCGGCGTAGGCGACCGTGTTCGTGTGATGGAGACAAGACCTCTCTCCAAAGACAAGAGATGGCGCGTTGTCGAGATCATCGAGAAAGCGAAGTAAGGAGGCAATACCGTGATACAGCAGCAAACCTTGCTGAAGGTTGCCGACAATACCGGTGCGAAGGAAATCATGTGCATCCGCGTGCTCGGCGGCTCAGGCAGAAAATACGCCAACATCGGCGACGTGATCGTCGCTTCTGTTAAAAAAGCAACACCCGGCGGCGTTGTGAAAAAGGGTGATGTTGTCAAGGCGGTCATTGTCCGTTCGGCAACCGGCGTCCGCCGTAATGACGGCACCTACATCCGTTTCGACGAGAACGCGGCGGTCATTATCGGCAACGATAAATCCCCCAAGGGTACCCGTATTTTCGGGCCCGTCGCGAGAGAGCTTCGCGAGAAGGAATATCTCAAGATCCTTTCTCTCGCTCCCGAAGTGCTTTGATGGAGGGCTGAAGAATGAGTAAAGTACATGTTAAGACCGGCGATAAGGTCGTTGTCATCAACGGCAAGGATCGCGGCAAACAGGGCAAGGTCATGGCGGTCAGCCCCGCAGAAGACAAAGTCATCGTCGAGGGCGTCAATATCGTCACCAAGCACGTCAAGCCCCGCAAGATGGGCGAGCCCGGCGGCCTGATCAAGGCTGAGGCGGCGCTGTATTCCTCAAAGGTACAGCTGATCTGCCCGAAGTGCGGCAAGCCCGCCCGCGTAGGTCACGTCATCAAAGACGGCAAAAAATTCCGCGTCTGCAAAAAGTGCGGCGCGCAGTTTGAATAAGGAGGAGCGTTGAATTATGGCAAGACTTAAGGATTACTATAAGGAAGAAGTCGCTCCTGCTCTTATGAAGAAGTTCGGCTATAAGAGCGTTATGCAGATCCCGAAGCTCGACAAGGTCGTGATCAACGTCGGTATCGGCGAGGCCAGAGAGAACCCGAAGGCGATCGAGGCCACCTGCCACGACATCGCGCAGATCACCGGTCAGAAGCCCATCGTCTGCAACGCGAAGAAGTCCGTCGCGAACTTCAAACTCCGTGAAGGCATGCCCAACGGCGTGAAGGTTACGCTCAGAGGCGAGAAGATGTACGAGTTCGTTGACAGATTCTTCAATCTCGCGCTTCCCCGCGTCCGCGACTTCAGAGGCATCAACCCCAATTCCTTCGACGGCAGAGGCAACTACGCCATGGGCGTCAGAGAGCAGCTGATCTTCCCCGAGATCGAGTACGACAAGGTCGACAAGGTCCGCGGTATGGACATCTGCTTCGTGACGACCGCCGCCACGGATGAGGAAGCTAAAGAGCTGCTCACGCTGATGGGCGCTCCGTTCGCAAAGTAAGGAGGTAACATTATGGCCAAAACTTCAATGAAAGTTAAGCAGGCTCGTCCCGCGAAATTTTCTACCCGTGCATACAACAGATGCAAGATCTGCGGCAGGCCCCATGCTTACCTTCGTAAGTACGGCGTATGCCGGATCTGCTTCAGGGAGCTGGCGCACAAGGGCCAGATTCCCGGAGTCAAGAAAGCAAGCTGGTAATAGGCTTTAAAGGAGGTTAACGGTATGCAGATTACTGATTCCATTGCTGATATGCTCACGCGCATCCGCAACGCGGACGCAGCGAAGCATGATACGGTCAGCATTCCCGCTTCCAACATGAAAAAGGCTATTGCCCAGATTCTTGTTGACGAAGGTTACGTAAAAGGCTTCAAAGTCATTGAGGACGGCAAGCAGGGGATCATCGAGGTCACTCTGAAGTACGGTCCCAATAAATCCCACATCATCAAGGGCATCCGCAGGGTTTCCAAGCCCGGTCTGCGCATCTACGCCGATGTGGAGAATATGCCGAAGGTCATGAACGGTCTCGGCATCGCGATCCTGTCGACGTCCAAGGGCATCATGACCGATAAGGCGGCCCGCAAAGAGAACGTCGGCGGCGAAGTGCTCGCGTTCGTTTGGTAAGGAGGTAAACAGGAATGTCACGTATCGGCAAAAAGCCTATCGCCGTTCCGGCAGGTGTTGAGGTCAAGATCGACGGCAGCACCGTTACCGCAAAAGGTCCGCAGGGGACCCTTACCGGAACGTTCAACAGCAACATCGGGATCGAGCTCGACGGCGCGGTGATCAACGTCACCCGTCCCGACGATTCCAACCAGAACAAAGCGCTGCACGGTCTGACCCGTACGCTCGTTCACAACATGGTCGAAGGCGTCGCCAACGGCTTCAAGAAAGAGCTTGAGATCAACGGCATCGGTTACCGTGCGGAGCTGCAGGGCACCACGCTCGTCCTTACCGTGGGTTATTCCCACAAGGTCGAGATGCCCGCGCCCGAGGGGATCAAGATCGAGCTTCCCTCGCAGACGAAGATCGTTATTTCCGGCGCCGATAAGCAGAAGGTCGGCCAGTTCGCGGCTGAAGTCCGCGGCGTCCGTCCGCCTGAGCCTTACAAAGGAAAGGGCATCAAGTATGTTGATGAACACATCCGCCGTAAGGAAGGCAAGGCCGGCAAGGGCAAATAAGTAAAAGGAGTGATTTGAAATGGTCAACAGAACGGACAGCAATAAAGCAAGAATCAAGCGCCATCAGAGAGTCCGCAACAAGATCAGCGGTACTCCGGAGCGTCCGCGTCTTTCCGTATATCGTTCCCTGAAGCATATTTACGCCCAGCTTATCGATGACGTCAACGGCGTCACGCTCGTCAGCGCCTCGACCGTTGAGAAGGATTTCGCCGACTACGGCGGAAACAAGGACGCCGCCTCCAAGGTTGGCAAACTGTTAGCAGAGCGCGCGACGGCAAAGGGCATCGACACCTGCGTCTTTGACCGCGGCGGCTACATCTATCACGGCCGTGTTCAAAGCCTGGCCGAAGGCGCCCGTGAGGGCGGCCTCAAGTTCTGAGAAAGGGAGGAATACTTTTGGCTAAGTTTGACGGACAGCGTAAAGACGACAAACGTAAGGACGCGCAGAAGAAGGACGACGAATTTCAGGAGAGAGTCGTTCACATCAACCGTGTTGCCAAGACCGTAAAGGGCGGCCGTATCTTCAAGTTCGCGGCGCTCGTGGTCGTCGGCGACGGCAAGGGCACCGTAGGCTTCGGTCTCGGTAAGTCCGGCGAAGTTCCCGATGCGATCCGCAAGGGCATCGAGGACGCGAAGAAAAATCTCGTCAAGATCTCGCTTAAAGGCACAACGATCCCCCACGAGGTTCTCGGCAAGTTCGGCGCGGGCACGGTTCTGCTCAAGCCCGCCGCACCCGGTACCGGCGTTATCGCCGGCGGCGCGGTTCGTGACGTGCTCGAGGCTGCGGGCGTGAAGGACGTCAGAGCGAAGGCTCTGCGCTCCAACAATCCCTGCAACGTGCTCAGAGCGACGATGAACGGTCTTCTTCAGCTTCGCAATGTGGAAGAAGTCGCCGTCACGAGAGACAAATCCGTGAAGGAAATTCTTGAGTAAGGAGTGGAAGAAATGGCAGATTTGAAGGTAAAACTCGTCAAGAGCCTTATCGGCAGCAAAAAAGACCAGATCGCCACCGCTTACGCTCTGGGTCTGCACAAAATCGGCGACGTTTCCGTTCAGCCGGATAATCCGCAGACGCGCGGCAAGATCAGAAAAATAGTCCATCTGCTTGAGGTAGAGGAATAAGAAAGGATAGGGTAGTATGAAACTGCACGAGTTATCACCTGCCGAGGGATCCAAGAAGGACGTCAAGAGAATCGGCAGAGGACCTGCTTCCGGTCAGGGCAAAACTGCCGGTAAAGGTCATAAGGGACAGAAGGCACGTGCCGGCAGAGGACCCCGTCCGGGCTTTGAAGGCGGTCAGATGCCCCTTCAGAGACGTGTTCCCAAGAGAGGCTTCAACAACATCTTCGCCAAAGAGATCGCGATCGTCAACGTTGCGGATCTCGAGGAGCGTTTTGAAGACGGCGCCGTCGTCGACGCCGAGGCTCTCATCAAGGCAGGGCTTGTAAAGAAAGAGCTTGACGGTATCAAGATCCTCGCTCACGGCGAGCTGACCAAAAAGCTCACGGTTAAAGTCAACGCGTATTCCGAGGCAGCCAAGGCGAAGATCGAGGCAGCCGGCGGCACTGCGGAAGTCATTTGACGTGACGGACGCAAAACCGTATTAAGGAAGGAGCGAAAGACTTAATGTTTCAGACAATAAAGAATGCATGGAAAGTCGAAGATCTGAGAAAAAAGATGCTTTTCACGGCTCTGATCCTTCTGATCTTCAGAATCGGCGCAGCACTCCCGGTTCCGTTCCTGAATATCGGTGAGACCGGTATCGTCGGCGACGCCGCCGAAAATACCTTTATGGCTTATCTCACCATGATGACCGGTGAGGCTTTCAACTACGGTACATTGTTCGCAATGTCCATCACCCCGTACATCAACTCCTCAATTATCATTCAGCTTCTTACTGTCGCGATCCCCGCCCTCGAGAGACTCTCGAAGGAAGGCGAGGAAGGCAGAAAGAAGATCTCCGAGATCACCCGTTACGTGGCTGTCGGTCTTGCCGTCATCCAGAGTACCGCTTACTTCCTGTATATCAGAAGCGGCGGCTATCTCTCCACCGACGCGAACGGCAACGCCTACACGGGCTTCGCCGCGGTATTCCAGGCGATCGTCGTTATCTTCACGCTGGCGGCGGGCTCCACGCTCGTCATCTGGCTGGGTGAGCAGATCAACGCCAAGGGAATCGGCAACGGTATCTCCATGATCCTGTTCGCGGGCATCATTTCGAGACTTCCCACCACCGTGACGATGATGTACGAGCATTTCAGAATGAGAGGCGCAAACCTGATCGTTATCCCGATCGCAGCGATCGTCATGCTGCTCATGATCCCCTACATCGTATGGATGGACAACGCCGAACAGCGCATCCCCGTTCAGTACGCAAAGAGGGTCGTCGGCAGAAAGATGTACGGCGGGCAGAACTCCTACATCCCGATCAAGGTCAATATGTCGGGCGTTCTTCCCATCATCTTCGCAAGCTCGATCCTTTCAATCCCGCCCACGATCAATATGTTCGTGCAGGCCTCCGAAGAAAACAAAGCGGGTCTGTATAAGTGGCTGTTCCATCCCTTTGAGCAGGATCACTGGTTCTATGCGATCATCTATTTCATCCTGATCATCTTCTTCGCGTATTTCTATTCGGCGATCCAGTACAATCCGGTCGAGATGGCGAACAACCTGCGCAAAAACGGCGGCACGGTTCCCTTCGTTCGTCCCGGCAAGCCGACTTCGGATTATATCGCGAAGATCATCTCCAAGATCGTGCTTCTCGGCGCGCTGCTGCTCAGCGTTGTCGCGCTGTTCCCGATCGTGTTCTCGCAGCTTGCCGCTTTGACGGGCGCCAGCGTTTCCGGTATCTCGATGGGCGGTACATCCGTCATCATCGTCGTCGGCGTTGCGCTTGAGACGGTAAGACAGCTGGAGAGCCAGATGATGATGCGCCATTACAAGAGCTTCCTTGATTAAAAGAGGTGCCCCGATGAATATCATTTTTCTCGGTGCTCCCGGCGCCGGCAAAGGCACGCAGGCGGAGCGCGTGAGCGCAAAATACGCGATCCCCTCCGTGTCCACCGGCAATATCATCCGTGAAGCTCTGCGGAACGGCACGCCGACCGGTCTTCAGGCGAAAGCCTATATTGACGCCGGCAAGCTCGTTCCGGACGAGGTCGTCATCGGCATCATCAAAGAGCGGCTCGCGAAGGACGACTGCGCGGGAGGCTTCATTCTCGACGGCTTCCCCCGCACGATCCCGCAGGCTGAGGCGCTTGACAAAATGGGTATCGTGATCGACAAGGTCATTGATATCGAGGTGCCGGACGAAAAGATCGTCAAAAGAATGTCGGGACGCAGGGTCTGCAAAAAATGCGGCGCGTCCTATCATACAGAGTATCTCAGGCCCGCGCGCGAAGGCGTCTGCGACAATTGCGGCTCCGAGCTGACAATCAGAGCGGACGACGCGCCCGAAACGGTGCTTGAGCGTCTCAGGGTGTATCACGCCGAGACGGAACCTTTAAAGGATTACTATCAGAAAACCGGTAAGCTTGTCATTGTGGAAGGGCAGGAGGAGGTAGAAGATACCGTCGCTCTTGTCATGAAAGCACTGGAGGCGTAACGGATGATAGTCCTCAAAACACGCAGAGAGATCGAACTTCTGCGTGACGCGGGCAGGATATCGGCGGAAGCGCTGATGGCGGCCGGCGAGGCTGTAAAGCCGGGTGTATCGACCTGGGAGATCGACGAGATCGCCCGTAAATACATCCTGCGGCAGGGTGCGAAACCGAACTTTCTGCACTATAACGGCTTCCCCGGCACTGCCTGCATCTCAGTAAACGAAGAAGTGATTCACGGCATTCCGAGCCGCAGGAGGATACTTCGCGAGGGTGACATCGTGAGTATCGACCTGGGCGCCTTGTATAAAGGTTATCACGGCGATAACGCCGCAACTTTTGCCGTCGGAAGGATCTCCGACGAGGCACAGCGGCTGATCGACACGACGCGGGAGTCTCTTGATATCGGACTTTCGAAGGCTGTCGGCGGCGGCAGAGTCGGTGATATCGGAGCAGCTGTCAGTGAATATTGCGAATCGCGCGGCTTCGGCGTCGTTCGGGAATACACCGGTCACGGCGTAGGGCGGGATCTTCATGAGGATCCTCCCGTTCCCAACTACGGCACCGCGGGGCGCGGCGCAAGACTGCTTCCCGGAATGGTCATTGCCATAGAGCCCATGATCACCATGGGCGAGCACAAAGTCAGGACGCTTGCCGACGGCTGGACGGTCGTCACGGCGGACGGGAAATATGCCGCTCATTTCGAGCGCACCGTCGCGATCACCGACAAAGAGTGCGATATTCTTTCACCGTGGACGTTATGAAAAAGACGGCGGAGAAAGGCGCGGTAGTGATCTCCGGCGCCGGCAGGGATCAGGGAGAGTATCTCGCGGTCGTCGGCGCGAACGCCGATCGGGTGTTCGTGTGCAACGGGCGGGACCGCCCCCTGGCAAGGCCGAAGGCAAAAAATCCCGTGCACCTGACGGTGACGGGGAAATCGCTTCCGTCCGAGGCGATGCGCGGCAACAAAGCGCTGAAGAAAGCGCTTGCCCGCGTTCGCGCCGAAGAAGAAGCGGACCGGATCGGGCAAAGTTCCGATCTTTAAGAAAGGCAAGGTAGATAAGAGATGTCCAAACAGGATATGATCGAGATCGAAGGTACCGTCGTTGAAGCGCTCCCCAACACGAATTTCAAGGTGGAGCTTGAAAACGGCGCTCAGATCCTCGCCACGATCTCCGGCAAGCTCAGGATGAATTTTATCAGGATCCTGCCCGGCGATAAAGTAACGATCGAGATGTCACCATACGATCTCACGCGCGGACGCATCACATGGCGTTCGAAGTAAAACATAAGCATCAAATTAGGAGGTATTACAATGAAAGTCAGACCTTCTGTCAAGAAAATTTGCGAGAAGTGCAAGATCATCAAGCGCAAGGGAAAAGTCATGGTTATCTGTGAAAATCCCAAGCACAAACAGCGTCAGGGCTGATCCCTGAAAACCGAAATTGGAGGTGCAGTTGACAAATGGCACGTATTTCCGGTGTAGACCTTCCCAGAGAGAAAAGGGTGGAGATCGCTCTTACCTACATCTATGGCATAGGCCGCAAAACCGCTAATGACATTATCAAGGCGACCGGCGTGGATCCCGACATCAGAGTCAAGGATCTTTCCGAAAGCGACGTTTCCAAGCTCCGTGAGTACATCGACCATAACGTGAAGGTCGAGGGTGATCTCAGACGTGAGACCGCGTATGATATCAAGAGACTCATCGAGATCGGCTGCTATCGCGGCGTAAGACATCGCAAAGGGCTTCCCGTCAGAGGACAGCGCTCCAAGACGAACGCCCGTACGCGCAAGGGTCCGAAGAAGACCATCGCCAACAAGAAGAAGTAAGGAGGATAGGATAGATTATGGCACTTAAAGGCGCAGGCGTAAAGAAAAACACGTCCCGCAAGCGCGTTCAGAAAAAGAACGTAGAGCGCGGCGCAGCACACATTCAGTCCACCTTCAACAACACCATCGTTACCATTACCGATACGCAGGGCAACGCCATTTCATGGGCGAGCGCGGGCGAAATGGGCTTCAGAGGCTCCAGAAAGTCCACTCCCTTCGCGGCGCAGACCGCGTCCGAGACCGCGGCGAAGATCGCCATCGATCACGGTATGAAGACCGTTGAGGTTTTCATTAAGGGCCCCGGCGCGGGCAGAGAGGCAGCTATCAGAGCGCTTCAGACCGCGGGACTTGAGGTCACCATGATCAAGGACGTCACGCCCATTCCCCACAACGGATGCCGTCCGCCCAAAAGAAGACGCGTCTGAGTATCGGAAGGAGGAAAAGTTTTATGGCAAGAAATATGCAGCCTATCGCGAAACGCTGCAAGGCGCTTGGCGTATCTCCCGCGGCTATGGGTTATGCCAAGAAGAATACCGAGCGTAACCCGAAGGGACAGATGAGAAGAAAGCAGAGCGAGTATGCCCGTCAGCTGACCGAGAAGCAGAAGGTCAAGTTTGTTTACGGCATTCTTGAGAAGCAGTTCTCCGCATACTATGAGAAGGCCGTTAAGATGCACGGCAAGACCGGTGAGAATCTTCTCGTTCTCTGTGAGTCCCGTCTTGACAACGTCGTGTTCCGTCTCGGCTTTGCCGCGACCCGTCGTCAGGCGCGCCAGCTTGTTTCGCATGCGCATTTCACTGTTGACGGCAAAAAAGTAAACATCCCCTCTTATCAGGTCAAACCCGGTCAGGTCATCGCCGTGAAGGAGAGCAGCCGCTCTTCCGTGCTGTTCACCAGACTCACCGGTGAGGACGCGCCGTTTGTCGCTGTTCCCGAGTGGCTTGAGCTTGACAGAAACGAACTCAAGGGCAAGATCGTCAGAATGCCCGTTCGTGAAGATGTGGACTTCCCCGTGGAAGAACATCTCATTGTTGAGCATTATTCAAGATAACCTGCATTTTTGCAGCATTCACTGGGAAACAGCAGCGATTTGATTATATGAAACCAAGGAGGGTTTTGAATGATTGGAATTGAGAAGCCCAAAATAGAGTCCGAGAGCCTCAACTCAACCGATACCAAAGGCAGATTCACCCTCGAGCCTCTTGAGAGAGGATACGGCGTTACCCTCGGCAACAGCCTTCGCCGCATTCTTCTTTCGTCCCTGACCGGCTACGCGATCACGTCGATCAAGATCGACAACGTGCTGCACGAGTTTTCGACGATCGAAGGCGTCACCGAAGACGTGACCGAGATCATCCTGAATCTGAAGGAAGTTATTCTGAAAATCCACGGCACCGGCCCGAAAACGATGTATATCGACATTTCCGGCGAGCACGAGCTTGTCGCGGGCGATATCAAACACGATTCGGAAGTTGAGATCATCAATCCCGAGAAGCATATCGCAACGCTGAATGCGGACGCTCACGTAAAAATGGAGCTCACCGCGGATATCGGCAGAGGATACGTCTCGGCGGACAGAAACAAAAAGCTGCTTAATCTCTCGATCGGCGAAATCGCCATAGATTCCCTTTACACTCCGGTGAAAAAGGTCGTCTATTATGTCGAGAACACCCGTGTAGGCAACATCACGGACTATGATAAGCTGATTCTTGAAGTGGAGACCAACGGCACGCTCACAGCGCAGGACGCCGTTTCTCTCGCAGCCAAGATTCTCAACGAACATCTCAACCTCTTTATTGATCTGTCCGAGGAGGCAGGCAATACAGAGGTCCTGGTCGAGAAAGACGACAACGGTAAAGAACAGATCCTCGAGATGACCGTTGAGGAACTTGACCTTTCTGTGCGCTCCTTCAATTGCCTGAAGAGAGCCAATATCCACAAAGTAGAGGATCTGATCAACAAGACGGAAGATGAGATGATGAAGGTTCGCAACCTGGGCCGCAAGTCCCTTGACGAGGTCATTGCGAAGCTCGCGTCCCTCGGTCTCACCCTTCGTCACGAAGATGAATGATCCCACTGCAACAGGAAAGGAGTGACTAAAAATGTCGGGAACCAGAAAACTCGGCAGACCTACGGATCATCGCAAGGCGATGCTCAGAGGTATGGTAACTTATCTTCTTGAAAACGGCAAGATCGAAACGACCGTTACAAGAGCCAAGGAAGTCCGTTCGCAGGCAGAAAAGATGATCACCCTCGCGAAGGTGGATTCCCTTACCAATAAAAGAGCGGCTTTCGCGTACATCACCAAAGAGGATGTCGTCAAAAAGCTGTTCACGGAGATCGGCCCCAAGTACGCTGACGTCAAGGGCGGATATACCCGTATCACAAAGACCGGTCCCCGCCGCGGCGACGCAGCGGAGATGTGCATCATCGAGCTGGTCTGAATACGAACAAAAAACTTCCCCTGCCGCGAGGCAGGGGAGTTTTTTTGTAAATGAGAAATGAAAAATGAGAAATGAGAAATGAGGAATGAAGGACGGGGTTTCACCCCGTACCCTATTAATAGAAGTGAGTCTGCTTTATTGTTTCGAGCCTTTTGGGACCGTTATTGTCCATTTTTTGCCCGAAAAGTACCCTTGCCGCATATATAATAAAAAGGCGCGAAGCGCTTTTCCGAAATTTTTCATTTTTCACTTTTTATTTTTCACTTTTTCCGCCTGTTGACTTTTTAAATCCCCGGCAGTACAATGAAAAAACGGGGGGTGAGCATATGGACGAAAAAGGCGACGCCGTGATCCGGAAATCAGAGGCGGAGAGTATCGTATCCGGGCTTCTGTGCGAATGGTGCGACGCGCTTGTCGCCTTGCAGATCGATGCTCCGGGGGAGCCGGAGACCGACGGCGGCATCCGCTGCCCCGCCTGCGGGCGGGTCCACGGGCGCTGTCACGAGGCTGTCTATCCGTTGCTGCATCTTGCCGACGCGACCGGCGAGGCAAAATATCTGACCGCCGCGAGACGGCTGTTCGCGTGGGGCGAAAACATGCGCCGTCCCGACGGCAGTATGATCAACGATACGGATTCCCCGTGGCAGGGCGTGACGGTGTTCGCCGCCGTCGCGCTGCACGACGCGCTGAACTATCACGGCGGTCTGCTCGGTCCGGACGAGCGCGCGGCGTGGGAGGCGCGCCTGCTCGGCATGGGGGAGTGGCTGCTGGTGAATATCCGCGTCGGCTCACCCGCATATCTTAACTATTACGCCGCCAACGCCTGCGCCATGGCGCTGCTGGGCAATTATTTCGACCGCGGGGACTTTCTGCATGCGGCGCGGGAGCTCGCGGCGTACTGCTTTGAGCACGTCGGCGAAAACGGACTGCTGTTCGGCGAAGGCAAGCCCCACGATCTGAAAACGCCGAAGGGCTGCCGCGCGGTCGATATCGGCTATAACGTCGAAGAGAGCCTGCCGTCGCTGTGCAGATACGCCGAAACGATGAACGACGCGGAGGCGGCGGAAAAGAGCCGCGCGCTGTATCGCGCCCACCTTGCGCTGATGCTGCCCGACGGCGCGTGGGACAACAGCATGGGAACCCGCGCCTTCAAGTGGACCTATTGGGGCAGCCGCACCTCGGACGGCGCGCAGGACGCGCTGTTCCGCCTCGGAAAGACCGATCCCGTATTCGCCGAGGCGGCGCTGAGAAACGCGGAATTATACCGGAAGTGTACGCACGGCGGGCTTCTGCACGGCGGACCGGATTACGCGCGGGCGGGGGAGCCGCCCTGCGTGCATCACACGTTCTGTCACGCGAAAACCCTCGCCGCCGCATTGAATGAGGGGCTGTATGACTTCGCGCGGCAGGCGCTTCCTTCGGAAGCTCAGACTCCGATCCGATATTTTTCGGAGCTTGATACGGTCCGTATCGCCCGCGGCGACTGGATCGCGGATATCACGGCTTACGACGCCGCGGCGAAGCGCGGCGCGCATGTCTCGGGCGGCACGATGAGTCTGTTATGGAACCGGCGCTGCGGAGCGGTCGTCGCCGCGGGTCCCGCAGAGGATCTTCTGTTCGAGCCGAACAATCAGCAGCGAGCGCAGGGAAATATTTCGTCCGGTCTTTCCTGTCCCCGGATCGAAGCCGAAATCGACGGAAAACAATATGCGCAGCGTTTCGATCCCGGCGCGGTTTTGCGGTACGAGGAACGCAAAGACGTGACCGTCGTCCGCGCGGACGCGCATTTGTGCGATCGTGAAAACGTCCGCGCTTCGTCGGACGGCGGCTGCAAACTGACTTATCTGCTTGGGGAGGACGGCCTGCTGATCGAAGGTGCGGTCGCCCTGCAGATCGCGCAGGGGGCGCGGTATATCCTTCCCGTCGTGTCGGACCGCGTGCGCGTTTCCGTTCTGCGCGGGGAATCGGCCCGTCCGCCGGAGGAGATCTTCTGTCTCACCCCCGGTTTTCTCTGTCGGGAATACGTCATCCTGCCCGACGCCGACGGCCGTTTCGCGGTAAAACTGACCGTATAAAAAACTGAATGCGGTTTTTATTAATGCGGTACCCGGAGTATAATCGATAAAAGTGCGGCATGCCGCATTTTTATCGATTATGTTTTTTTCTTTACTTTATGTATTTGTAATAAAATTTGCTTATTGCGGATTGAATGTTGGGTCGTTCGTTCTGTCGAGCAAATAATCCACGCTGCAGTGATAATATTCCGCAAGCTTTATTAACACGTCCGCGGTCAGTGCGATCACGCCGGTCTCGTATTGAGAATACGTGTTCTGCGAAATGTGAAGATATTCCGCGATTTCTCGCTGTTTGATGTCGTTGTCTTCTCTGATATTTCTGAGATTTTTAAAAGCCATAACAATCCCTCCGGGAATTATTATGGCTTATCTGTAATTCAGATATTGACAAATATCTGTAATACAGATATACTATAAATACAATTGTTGTTGAGAGAGGTATTATTATGGCAAAAATCGTCGCGATTAATCCGGAAATTATTTCGATTGGGATGGATAACGGTGAATTAAAAGAGGTTCCCGCAAGCTCCATTAACTTTGTTCCGCATATCGGAGATGAAGTTGAGATTTTTGAATCTACGAACAATATTATTGTATCAAAAATCGAAAAAAAGACGGAACCGGCTGTTGTTCAACAACCTCCGGTTCAGAATATTCCGAATATTGTCATCAATAACGCAAACAATAATGTAAATACGAACACGAATATAAACGGCGGTATTCAGGGAAAACCGAAGAATAAATGGGTTGCTCTTATTCTATGTATTTTTCTGGGATTCTTTGGGGCTCATAAATTCTATGAAGGAAAAATCGGAATGGGCGTATTGTATATCTTTACGTGCGGTCTGTTTTTTGTTGGGGTAATCATAGATGCAATAGCGATCTTGACAAAGCCGAACCCATATTATGTATAAAGCAGTACGGCACTCGATCATACTGATGTATAGTTATATTGCACAAAAAGCAAAAAGCAAAGAAAACCGCCCGGACGAATCGGATCGTCCGGGCGGTTTAACATGATTCGTTTTTATGATTTCCGTTCGGCTCAGGCGGCTTTCGATTCGGATCCGCAGCGTTCGGTTGCCGCCGCAGCCCGTAACCCGCAGTGCGCAGCCCGCAGTCCGGGAATTACTCTGCGTCCTGCGCTTCCTCGGCCGCGGTTCCCTCTGCCGGCTCCGCGCCTTCCGCTTCCGCGAGCCGTTTCTCGCGCATCTCAAGCAGCTCCGCGTAGATCTTCGCTTTCTTCTCGCCGGTGTAGGTGTCGAACTGATAGGCGATCGAGGCGAGGAAATTGCCGACCACGCCGAAGAGGATGAACATCAGGAAGATGCCGTGCAGCGTTTTCTCGGACTGTACCGGCTTGATCTGTTTGCCGTTTGCGTCGGTGGTATTCGGCAGATAGCCGATCTTGCTGAAAATGATGTTGTAGATATTGGTCCGGATGATGTTGAACACGTTGCCGAGCATGCTCTGTGTCGCGGTGATGAAGCCTTCGGCGTGGATGGGCCTGCCGAACCGCTTCTCGGCGTACCATTCCATATAGTCCGTCGAGTCGCCGACGACCACTTTTTTCGACGCGCTGATGGCGTTGTTCGGCATACCGGCAAGACCGATCATCAGACCGATCAGGAACTTGCGTTTTGACATTTTCTCGGAACTGAATCCCATGCCGAGCAGTCCCATGATCGCGTAGAAAATGCCCGTGTAAGCGAAACCGCCCGAGAGCACCGTGCGCGCCGAGAAATGGCTGCCGAGGAAGGGCACCGCAAGAAGTCCAACGTAGGAGAGCGTTCCGCTGACCACGTCCATGATCGCCTTGAGCCGCAGATCGCCCAGCACGTTTTCATACATGTAGGGCAGCAGGGTATAGGACATCTGCCGGACCTGCTCGAAGAACGTGGCGATCTCGGTGATGATGAACGTGCGGTTATGCAGCACCGATACGATCGTTTCCCGGTCCCAAGCGAGCTTTTCTTTTTCGGGCCGCGCGGTCACGCGGATCTTTTCGTTCAGCGTGAAGAACGGCGCGTACATCAGCGATACGCCGAGAACGCAGAATACGAGCGCAGAGTAGAAATAAAAATTCTGCTGTTTCGCCGCGTCCGTCGTGCTGCCCACCAGCATCGGGATCAGCCAGCCCGGCAGCATCGAGCCCAGCGCCGCGGCGAGCGTACCCACGGTGTAGAAATTCTTGCGGTCGTTCGCGTTGTTCGTCATACGCAGCGACAGTGTGTTAAGCGACGCGTCGTAGAATTGGTCCGCCGTGTTGAAGACCAGGTGGAATATCGTCATCCAGATGAAGTTTCTGAACGGATCCTGCGTCGGCACGACGAACAGAAGCATTGATGAGACCGCAAAGGGGAGCGGCGTTACTCCGGTGATGATCTTCGTCGGCGTCTTTTTTCCCGGCGGCGTGGGCGTATCAAGCACATATCCCGAGATCGCCGCGATAACGAACGCGAAACCCATGGCGATGTTGCTGTAAAGGGTGATGTGGTTCGCCTTGATCTTCATAAATTCACGGAAGAATTTGTCGGCAAAGGTGCCGATGCAGTCCTGACCCATGCAGTTGCCGAAAATGCCGCCGCAGTAGCCCAACTGCTCTTTGACCGTGAAGCTCGGATTCGGCGCGAAGAATTTTTCCTTCAGCGCTTTGAGCTTGCCCATAGCATAACCTCCCTTATTTTTTATCTGATAATAATATAACAAATAACGGGGAGCAATTCAAGCATTATTTTTAAAATGTGGCAAAAATATGCAGAAAATATGGATATTTTTTCAATTATACGCGCTTTCCCGGCGAGACACCGAAAAAAGGACGGGAGATCTCTCGCGTCTCCCGTCCCGACTTTTGTTTCGGTTATCTTTTTTTGTAAAGCACGAGCTCCGGGTCTTCGCCGCCCTCCGCGTAGGTGCAGATCAGAATAAAATCCATATTCGCCAGCACGCCGAAGCAGCGATCGCCGCCGAATTCCGGTTCGAGCTGCGTGCCCAGATAGGTCGTCCCGTCGTCGAGGAATTTTGCGTACGTCCCGCCGGGGAGCCGGTATGCGAGGTTGACGTAGCTGCCGACCAGCGCGTTCAGCTTCTCCACGCGGGGCATCCCCTCGATGTGCAGATCGTTGATCTCCCCGACCAGCTGTTTCTTGAACGCCTCGAACTGTCCGTCGTCGCTGAGCTCTTCATATCGCTTCCAGTAATCCAGATGCGGCAGCGTCTGCCGCATGTATTCGCGCGCCTGCTCCTCTGTGAAGCCGTGTTCCGTCATATAACGGACGCTGACGTCGATCAGGTCGTCCATATTGCTGTAGGTGTAAGTCCCGTCGGCGTAGCACCATTGGCAGTAATCCTCGTTGAGCGTCCCGTCCTTATTCCTGCCGATGATCGCGTCCTCGAGCGGCATGCCGCAGCACTGGCAAATAAGCTTGCGCGGCGAGCCGAGCAGGGTATTGATCGAGACGTTGAACAGGTTCGAGAGAAGCTTGAGCGTTTCGGTGTTCGGCACGGTCTCTCCGTTCTCCCAGCGCGACACCGCCTGCCGCGTCACGAAGACCTTCTCCGCCAGCGCGTCCTGCGACAGACCGTGTTTTGTTCTCAGATCGTAGATGATTTCTTTTGTCGTCATACGGATCCCTCCTCGCAATTGATTCTAACATAATATGATTAGAAATACAAGCAACCGGCTGTTGCGGAAATAAACCCCCCGGGATTTGCTGCATAAAAAAATCATTCAATCTATCTTTCTGCGAACGGATATCAATGAAAAAAACCGCCTCGCGGCGGTTTTCTCTGGCTGGGGAATAGGGATTTGAACCCCAACAAACAGAGTCAGAGTCTGTCGTGCTACCGTTACACTATTCCCCAACGGCTAGTAAATTATATACCGAAGGGCGCGGTTTGTCAAGCCCTTTTTTTGAAAATAAAAAGGCAGGGCAAAAACAAACGCAAAACGCCCGTCCGGACGCGGAAAATGCGGGGGACGGGCGTTGAAATCTTCTCAAAAAACGGTTCGCGCTTACACCCACCACATTGCGCCGGGTTTTTCGCCCATGATGCAGCGGCGCAGCATCGAGACCGCGCGCTCGAGGCCTTCCTTCTGGGACATGATCGAATCCTCGTGCTCGATCGAGATCGCGTGGTCGTAGCCGACCATGCGCAGGTTGCTGATGATA
>JAFRPB010000220.1 GCA_017429345.1 Clostridia bacterium
ATGAAGTCGGTTCTCGACATCAATTTCAAAAACTGCTTTTTGTATCCGCCTCAAAATCACCAAACTTTGATTTTAAGAAGGAGTTCTTTGATAAAATCTGTAGGAAAGGAGAAAAAGTGTGTCCCAAAAACAGATCGACTGTCTGTTTTATAGTGCCAATCAAGTATTTTCGATGGTGGGGATCCAAAAAACCAAAGGATATACGTGGCTCGAACAAATCAGACAGGCCGGGGAACCCTTCAAAGTGATTCGAATTGACAAATTGTATAAGATACCGAGAAAATCATTTGATTCGTGGATAGAAACCCTGGCATGACAAAAAACGCCGCCGAAAAAATGTTATGGTAACATTTTTTCGGCGGCAGTTCTTTATTACTCAATTGCAAAGTGAAACGCACGGGTTGAAGGCTGTCATATGACAGTAAAGAGCCCAATGTCGTATATGGAACAGACGTGCGATTCGTCTTGCAATTCAAAATTGAATAATCTTTCGGGGAGAAAGACATTCTGGCTTTCTCCCCATATTTGCACACAAGCAGAAAACAGATGGCGTGTCAAGGGCGGCGAAGCCGTTCATTTCATCCTTGACACGGCAGATATTTTCTGCTACTTCGTATATTTGATGGTATAATCAGGACTGTAGCGGGGATACTGCTTCACCACAAGCAGTATCCCTTCGTATGCTACAGGGTATCCACCATTCTCAAAGGAGAAATACCATGTCCAATTATACCACATACGAAGAGAGAATGGAGATCGAAATGTGCCTTTTTAACGGGCTGTCGTTCAGCGAAACGGCAAAAGAGGTCAAAAAGGACAGATCGACTATCTCCAGGGAAGTTCGTAAGCATTCCGTGATTGAAAAAACCGGATATAATGCTACCGGGTACAACGCCTGCTCACACAGAGAAGGCTGTACTAAAGTACATGTTTGCTCGGGGAATTGTACTCGCCAGTCTTGCAAATACTGCAAAACCTGTAGCAGCTGCAATGACAATTGTCCTGATTTCGAGGAACAGATCTGCATCAATCGCTTCAAGCCGCCGTACGTCTGTAACGGGTGCGCTGAAAGGAACCGGTGCACGTTGGAAAAAACTTTGTATATTGCCGCAAAAGCTCAGAAGCAGGCGGAGGCGGAAATATCCGATTCCCGCAAAGGAGTCCTGATCAGCGAGGAAGAATTGACCCGCCTTAACACCCTCGTTACGCCTCTGATCCTTCAGGGGCAGTCCGTTCATCAGATCTATTGCAACAAAGCCGATTCTCTGATGTGCAGCGAAAGAACGCTTTACAGTTACATAGATCAGGGCTTTTTCGACGCAAGGAATATTGACCTCCCGAGAAAAGTGCGTTACCGTCCAAGGAGGAAACAGCAGGAATTCAAGGTTGACAAGGGATGCTACGTCGGCAGGAACTATACCGATTTTCAGTCGTATCTTGCCAAGCATCCTGACTGCCACGTCGTTCAAATGGATACCGTCATCGGTACGGTCGGCGGAAAGGTGCTCCTGACTATTCATTTTGCCGACACAAGCTTTATGATTGCGTTTCTCAGGGAAGCAAATACTTCTCAGTCAGTGATCGACGTTTTCGACTTCCTTTACAAAAAGCTCGGACGCGCTCTCTTTGAAAGGCTTTTTCCCGTTATTCTTACAGACAGAGGTTCAGAGTTTTCCAATCCGAGCATGTTGGAATACGAACCCGAAGGAATCCGCAGAACAAATATATTCTTCTGCGATCCCGGCGCTCCCTACCAGAAGGGCGCGATCGAGGTCAACCATGAATTGATCAGAAGGATTCTTCCGAAAGGACGCTCCTTTAATGATCTGACTCAGGAAGACGTCGACAGAATGATGTGTCACATCAACTCATACCGGCGGGCAAAGCTCAACAACAAAACGCCGTTCGAGGCATTCGACTTCTATTTCGGAAACAAACTCTTTGAACTGCTTCATTACGTTCCGATTGATCCCGACTGTGTGATTCTTACGCAAAAACTGCTTAAACGCTAAATTCTAATTCAGGTGGATACCCGCAATATTTGTGGTGCTTCCCGAGGTAGCATTTTGTTCTGCGAAAAATTTCGCTTTTATGCTTACCTCTTGTTTGTCATGCCTTTTTGTCTTTCAGGCAGGCTGGTTTTGTTGCATTTCGTCTGCAAAATGTTGCAAGACCTCTGCAAAACGTGCATTTCGTTTGCAAAACGTGTATTTTACATTTCAAACGTGCATTTGATCTGCAAATGTTGCATTTCGTTCTTCAAATGCGACACCCCGTTCTGCAATTCAGCCCGCGAAAAAAATCACAAATTTTCAAAAACAGTTGCTTTTAACAAATAAATATGTATAATATATATGTTACTGTCCCGAATTATGTCGTCGTGAGGCGAAAAAAGGGGCGCAAAAAACGGAACGTCAGCATATCCGGAGGTACTTTTTAATGTCGATAAACGCAAAAGGCGGCAAAACGCGCAAAAAGCTTTCCAAGACGATGCTCGCCTATATAATTTTCACCGGCGTGATAACCCTGCTGTGCGTGGTATTTCTTATTTACTGCGCGGCGGTGGTGCGGGAATACGACCGCGAGCAGCCGGAACGCCGCGTCGAGGAGGAGATAGTAAAGCTTCAGTCCTGCATCGAGAACGGCAGGGCGGAGGATTATCTTAACATCTCCTCGGTCTACACCCCGTATTACGGCAAGAGCGAAGCGGAATACGTCCGCGAATTCAACGCTCTCGTCGCTTCCGGCGAGATCGGCTACAAGGTCGACACCGGCGCCGCCGCGGGGCTGGAGCGTATGTATTACCTCACCGTGAACGGCAAACCCTTTGCCAGGGCGCTCGTCTCCGGCAAAAACGAACGCACGAAGCTGTTCTTCTTCAGCACGGCGGATTGGGAGGTAGTCTCCGTTACTCCCATACCGCTCGGCGGCGGCAAGGAACTTTCGGTCTTTATCCCCAACGAGGTGCGCTGCACCGTCAACGGGCGCGAGGTGTTCGAAGCGCCCGAAAAAGAGGTGGACGGCGTTCCGCTTTACGTTTTGAAGAACCTGCCCGCGGAAGTGCGCATCGAATACTCCCGCGCGGACGGCACCGCGGTCGGCTATTCCACGGTCGAAGGCGTCGTCGTGCCGGATGTCTACAGCTATTCCATCACCCTGCCGGAGGATATAACCGTTAAGGTGAACGGCGAGCCGGCGGAGGGCGAAGCCGCGGAAAAGGCGTCCCGCCATTACGAAGTCAGAAGTATGACTAAACCCGACGTCAAGCTTTACGATCCGTTCGGCGCGGAATTCACGTTCGACGGCGCAACCGTTCCGGTAAAGAGCCACACTCTGGAGCTGCCGGACAATTTCGTGCTTAAAGCCGGCGAACACGTTTATTCGAAAGACCTTTATCCCCACGCGGAGCATCCGGACAACGTCGAGCTGCAGCTTTACGATCCGGGCGTCAAGCTGCGCGATATCGTGACCTATAACGTCTCCTCTTTCGACGAAAACGATAAGACCGTCACGCTCACCAACAACCTCGGGACCGACGAGGAGCGCACGGTAAAATACGGCTACCGCTTCAAGTTCACCGGTCAGTGCGGCGTTCCGGATATCCCGGCGGAGATTTCCGCGGAGATCGATCCGCTGAAGTTCGCCGTGGACTGGAGTCTTTATATGACCAACGACCAGACCTTCAAAGCGATCTCGCAGTATTACGTCAAGGGCTCGCGGTATTACAACAACGCGGAAGCGTGGCTGCACAGCATCGACCGCACGTTTACCAGCGACCACAACACCCCGAAGATAGTCGAAAAGCGTTTAAGCGATTTCGTCCGGTATTCCGACACCTGCTTTTCCGTGCGCGCCTACGTCGACAAAACGATGTATCTGCACAGGACCGGCGAAACGATACACGATATCACCGACCTGTTCGTATATTTCATAAAATACGATCCCACTCCGGATAACGGAACGGACGACGCCAAATGGATCGTCGCCGCGCAGTACGACGCGAAAGGAGTTAAGAACGAGGAATGAGCGCGAAAAATAACAGACCTGTATGGCAGAAAATACTGATCACCGCGGGCAAGGTGTTGGGATTCATCGCGACTTTCGCGATCCTCGTGGTGATAACTCTGCTCATCACGATGCAGATAATAGTCCGCACGTCGAGCTACGCCCGCACCTCCTTCATCTCCACCGCGCTCGAGACCGGGCAAATGAAGTTCCTCGCGCGGCTTTCGCTTTCCGAGGATGAGATAAACGAAGTCATCCGCGGCAACCAGATGAAGAAAATGGACGTCGAGGTCGACGAAGGGCTTATACACGTTCACGGCGGCGAAGGCGGCAAGGTGGACGACGTCGGCATAGACGACGAAAAGGATATAGAGATAGTCGAGATCTCCGGGTTGACCTACAAAGCCACTTTGATGATAGTCAAAGATCCTTCGCGCGTGAGCGTGGCGACGCTTGCGGACGAAAACGGCAACTGGCCGACCTACGGCATCCCGCTGGGCG
>JAFRPB010000221.1 GCA_017429345.1 Clostridia bacterium
AATATCTCGCTTGACCTTCACAACAGTGATTTTGAGGGAAATATCGTGACCGAATATGAACGTCGTTTTTCGCAGTTCGGCCCGATCTACCGCCTCGAAGCATATAAAAAACGATGAACGACGAAGAGCTGCTTCTGAAAAAGCGCCTCGTCGAGCTCTCGGCAAGAAGCGCCGCCCGGGGCGTTTATGAATCGACGGACTTTTTGTCTCTATCCGGTCAGAGCATTCTGCATTCGCTCGAAAGAAACGGTGAGGTCTCCCCTGCCGCTTTATACGGCGGTACGGAACACGCAGAACGCGTTATCGCCGTATTCGGCAGCGAAAGTGACTGCGGATACGAGTATATACCGGAGATTTCATTTCTTTCCGTCGTCCCGCTGAGTGAAAAATTCGGCGAAGAGCTGACGCATCGCGACGTGCTCGGCGCGCTGATGAGTCTCGGTATTCGCAGAGACCTGACGGGCGATATTTATACTGCGGAAAAACACGCTTTCATCATCGTTGTCGATTTAATCGCATCCTTTATTGCCGATAACCTTGTTTCAGTGAAACACACCGACGTAATGTGCTCCGTTATTGACGCGCTGCCCGATAACATCGGCGTACATACGCGCGCGGAATGTTTTATTTCAACATCCGAAAGGCTTGACTGTATTCTCTCTGCGGTGTATAATATATCAAGAAGCGCCGCGAAAGAGCTGTTTGACAGAAAAAGCGTTTATGTCAACGGCTCGCTGCGTGAAAACGCTTCCTGCGCTGTAAAAGAAGGAGAAGTGATCTCCGTCAGAGGAAAAGGAAAATTCATTTATCACGGCGCGGTCGGAGAAACAAAAAAAGGCCGCCTGAAGATTTCAGTCGGCGTCTTTGAATAGCGTTATCAACACCGGCAGACTACCGGTGAAAGGAGTATTTACCATGAGCAAGTTCTATTTCACTTCGGAATCCGTCACAGAGGGACATCCCGACAAAATCTGCGATCAGATTTCCGACGCCATACTCGACGCGATGCTGGAACAGGATCCGTTATCCCGCGTTGCATGCGAAACCACCTGTACCACCGGCGTCGTTTCCGTCATGGGCGAGATCTCAACGGAATCCTATGTCAACATTCCTAAAATCGTCCGCGATGTCGTTTGCGATATCGGTTTCAACGATCCGGCTTACGGCTTTGACGGGAACACCTGCGCCGTGCTGACCAGTATCGATGAGCAGAGCGCCGATATCGCGATGGGCGTAAACCGCTCTCAGGAGCTGAAACAGGGCGATGAAGACAGATATAACCTCAACGGCGCTGGAGATCAGGGCATGATGTTCGGTTTCGCCTGCGACGAAACGCCGGAGCTTATGCCTCTCGCGATCTCCCTTGCGCATAAGCTTGCAAAAAAGCTGACCGAGGTCAGAAAAAACGGAACGCTTCCGTATCTCAGACCGGACGGCAAAAGTCAGGTCACGGTCGAGTATATCGACGGCAAACCTTCCCGCATCGATACCGTCGTTATCTCGTCTCAGCACGATCCCGACGTCCCGCAGGATAAGATCCGCGCGGACATCATCGAAAACGTCATAAAAACGACCGTTTCGGCAGAGCTTCTCGACTCCGATACAAAATTTTATGTCAACCCCACCGGGCGTTTTGTTATCGGCGGTCCCGCGGGCGACAGCGGTCTTACCGGCAGAAAGATCATCGTCGACACTTACGGCGGTTACGCGCGGCACGGCGGCGGCGCTTTCAGCGGCAAGGATCCGACGAAGGTCGACAGAAGCGCTGCATATGAGGCGCGTTATATTGCGAAAAACGTCGTTGCCGCCGGTCTTGCATCCAAATGTGAGGTTCAGCTCGCTTACGCCATCGGCGTTGCGCGTCCCGTTTCTGTTTTTGTCGATACCTTCGGCACCGGAAAAATCAGTGACGACAAGCTCGGCGATATCATCAACAGACTTTTCGATATGCGCCCCGCCGCGATTATAGATAAGCTTCAGCTCAGAAAACCGCAGTATAAAGCCCTTGCCGCATACGGCCATATGGGAAGAGAAGATCTCGGCGTCGCCTGGGAGAAAACCGACATGACCGACGCTTTGAAAAAAGCGGCAGAAGAATAAAATCTCCGAATGAATTAACGAGCGAAGGCGTTTGCCTTCGCTCGTTTGTTTATCTCATATCATTCATGTCGATCGGGTCGCCGCAGTTCGGGCAGAACTTCGGAACCTGTTCTCCTGTAGCGGGCGTCCAGCCGCATTTGTCGCATCTGATCGTCTGCATTGCGGCGCCGTAAGCAGGCTGCTGCGGATATCCTTGCTGCGCATAACCCTGCTGCGGCATCCCCTGCTGCGGGAATCCCTGCTGCGGCATCCCCTGCTGGGGATAACCCTGCTGCGGGAATCCCTGTTGCGGATAACCCTGTTGCGGCATACCCTGCTGGGGATAACCCTGCTGCGGGAATCCCTGCTGCGGATAGCCCTGCTGCGGGAATCCCTGCTGGGGATAACCCTGCTGCGGGAATCCCTGCTGCGGATAACCTTGCTGGGGATAGCCCTGCTGACCGTTCATGACCTGATTGAACGCCGCGCCGACTGCCGCGGCAAAACCGCCTGCCGCGCCGTACTGGCCATCCTGCGCCGCGCCGCCGAGAACGGGCGCGGAATTCGGAGCGAGATAACGCTGAAGTTCATATGCCTGTTGTTCATAGCGGTGATAGAGATCGGTCATTCTGTTTTCCGGTTTCCGGTTGTTCAGCTTGAACTCGATCTCCGAGAAATACGGATTATTCACGTTGATACGGATCTTGAAATCATAGCTGTAGTTATAGCGGGGAGGATTATAAGATACGTTTCTGCCTTCGGCGTCTTTCATGTAGATCTCATCGCGGTCTTCTTCAACGTCCGCCGTCACGGAAGTCACGCTCGCGATCGGAATAATATCCGGATTGTATTTTACGAAATCCGAATAACGGGTAACGGCAAACGTTCTTGACGTCTGATCGATATAGACCTTCATATCGTCGCCGAAATTCACGGAAGGACGGAAGGACGCAGCCGCAGCCTTGTTCTGTTCTCTGTAGTTGAGCTGTTGTTTGATTTCCTCAACGGTGGAATGACGCCGATCGGAAAACCACGGAGAAAGCTTCGCGGCGCAGTCTTTGCAGAGGTTGCCGTCGTCAAGCTTCCGGTTGCCGAGCATTCCGATCTGCCCTCCGCAGACGTCACAGTATTTTTTGTCAAATAAACCCATAATTCTCTTTCCTTTCATGCATATTTATATTGCAATTATATAATACATTAAAATGCAGAAGATTGCAAGAGTTTTTTTATTCCGATGATGCTGTCATTCCTCTGACGTACCGCTTAAAGAACGCTACCGCTTCTTCCATGCAGTCGATCGGGATGCGCTCATTCGTGCCGTGGGTGTTCGCGAGCAGCTCGACCGAGAGGCGGAACGGCGAATACTTGTAAATGTTCTCGCAGACGGGTTCATACAGATAGGAATCCGTACCGCCGAACACGAGATACGGGATCACGACGTTCTTCGGGTCCGCGGAGTAGATCTCCTCGATCATATGAAACGCCTTTGTATCAATCGGCGACACCCTTGAGGGCTCCTTTGTCTTGACGACGCGCAGCTCGATATCCTTATTCTTTACGACCTTGCGGATGTGGTCGATCACGTCCTTGGTCGAGGTGCCGGGCATCATGCGGAAATTGACGTTGATCGACGCCTTCTGCGGCAGCACGTTCGGCGCGGGGCTCCCCTGCGCCATCGTGACCGCGGTCGTCGTGCGCACGATGCCTGCGGCAAGCGGGATCTTCGAGAGCGCAAAGGTCAGCGCGGGTCTGAGCGCCTTCAGATTCGCAGCAACCATACGTACCGGCAGCGTCCCCTTGACCGCGGGACGCATGAACAGCTCCTCAAGCAGGGGCGTGAATTCCGATTTAAACTGATGGTCCTCGAGATCTTTGATCACGTCCGCCATTCTGCCGAGCGCATTGTGTACGGGCGGCTGCGAGGAATGCCCGCCCTTGCCCTTGAGCGTGATCTCGATATCCGCCTGCCCCTTTTCGGCGATACCGACGCCGATCACGTTCACGTCGAGCAGACCTTTGACGCGTGCCTCGAGAACCGCGCCGCCCTCGTCCATCAGCGCCTCAAGATGCACCCCGCGCGACTCGAGCTCGCGGCTGATATACGCCGCGCCGGACTCGTGATGCATCATGTTCTCCTCATTGTGGCCGAGAAGCACGTAAACGCCGCGTACCGGCTGCCAGCCTTCTTCGAGAAGCGTCTCGATCGACTCCATCACCGCGATCAGGTGATTTTTCATATCGATCGCGCCTCTGCCCCAGATGCAGCCTTCCGCTTCGACGCCGCCGAAGGGGTCATATTTCCAGTCCTGCTCCGTTCCGGGCGTGATCGGCACCACGTCCTGGTGCGCGATCATCGCGATCGGGTCGAGCGAGGGATCACTGCCGGGCATATAATACAGAAGGCTCGCGTCCGAGACGATCTGTTTCGAGAACGCCTTATGGAACAGCGGATAGCGCTCCTCAAGAAACGCGCGGAACTTCTCAAACTGCGCCCAGTCGACCTTGTCGTGATCCCGATCCGAGACCGTGGGAATTCTGATCGCGTCGGAGAGGTTTTTCTTATAGCGTTCGAGATCGACGTGTTCGGCCGGGATCTCGACCGCGTCCTTCTTCGCGGGTTTGAGCTTCACCGCCTTCGCGATATTCACGCCCAGGCCCGCCGCGACGGCGGCTGAGCCTGCGCAAAGTACGGCTTTTGTCGTATTTTTCATATCTGCGCCTCTCTTACTTGTAAGTATCTTCCAGGAAATTCACGTCATAGACCTTGCCGCTCTTCTCGATGCGGAACGTCTTGATCTCGTTCGCGGAGATATCCGTATAGAACGCGAAGCCGAACAGGCGGCTCATCACGCTCACGCGGGTGCGGAACAGCCCCTTCGTCTCGTTGAGACGCAGGATCACCGCGCCGCTGCCGTCCTCGGCGAACTTGAGCGCGTCGGCCGCTACGTTGTCCCGATCGATGCGGATCAGCGAATCCTTCTGCGGGCTCGCGCCCTTGTGGTATCCGGCGAGCACGACGTCGGGACGGATATTGAAGATATTCGCCTCTTTCGCGACGTCGGAAAGTCGCGTTTCACCCGTATGCGGATAGATGCCGTATTCAAAGCGCGTCATGCCCTCGTCGGTGAAATTGAAGTCCGCGGGGGGTCTCGGAGAGAAATGGTCGGCAAAGATCACGTTGCGCAGCGCCATCATTGAGATGCGTGTGCCGCTGCAGTCGTAACTGTATCTGCCGTTGTTGATGATCGCAAGGCCGCGCCGCGCGTCGCCGATCTCCACATTGACCGCGCCCCATTTCTGCGCGGGCTCCTCGCAGCCGTCGGCTTTTTTCTCGATAAAGCCGCCCTGCATATCGTAGACCGCCTTCGGATCTTCGCCGCCGAGATCGAAACGGATCTTGACGTCTGTGAACCGTTCCTGCCAGAGCGCCTTCGCCTTGACGCGGATCGTCTTCTGACCCGCGCCGAGGATATAGTCGCAGGAGATATAAGAGTTTTCGTATGTGTATTTTATGCGCATGACCGCGCGCGCGCCGGTCGTTTCAACCATTTCGGCGCTCTCGCACGCCATATCGCAAAGATCGTTCTGGAATTTAAACACCGCGTGCGCCCAGGTATCGGTCTTGTCGTCGCGCAGCACGGCGGGTACGCCGAGTTTGTTCCCGTTCGCGAAATCTACGCCGGAAGCCCTGTCGATCAGCTTGATGATCGCACCGGTCGAAAGGTCGAATCCGACGCGCAGATATTCGTTCTCGAACCAGTTTTTGCCAGCATTGACCGGCGAGACCGCCTTCTCTTTGCCGTCGTCCTCATAGCCGAGCCAGTAGGTGTTGTAGCCGAAAGCGGGCAGCTCGGCGAGGATCACCGCGTCCTTGTGGCTGTCGTTGGAGCGTGAGGAACGCACGTTCGCGAATACGACGGGCCTGCCGTCTTTGTCATAGACGCGCTCGGCATGGCCGCGCACGCGCACGGGCATGGTGATATCGTAAGGCAGGGCGTTGAAGATCACCGCGGGGCGCAGGAATTCGCCGCCGCAGTCCTCGTGTCGCACGCTCGATGAGCGCGGATCGGAGACGCCATCGACCCAGGTATCGATATCGGAAGAAATGCGCAGCAGCGCGTTCGTCTTCTTTTCCGCGGCGAGCGTTTCGGCATAGCCGAGGAAATCTTCGGTATCGCGGTAGGATTCCATGATCGAGCAGCCGCCGAGGATATCGTGGAACTGGCAGAACGCGAGCTTGCGCCACGCCTGCTCATAAGCCGGAGTCGAGGGATCGACGCCGAATTTCTTCGCGGAAACGGTGTCCCAGACCTCGGAGACATAGAGGTCGTTTTCCGCGCGCCGGTTGCCCGCCTTGATGAGCGAGGTCGCGGAATAACACCCGCTCGCATGGTGCTGCATATCGCCGCGCCACACGGGCAGATCGACCATCGTCGTGATCATTTCCTCAAAATAAGCATCGGGCGAAGAGAACACGACGTCGCCCTCGGGCGCCGTATCCGCTTTGTCTATAAGATACTCAATATCCGCGCGGGTGGGCCCGCCGCCGTGGTTGCCGACGCCGTAGAACATCATCATGCCGTGGTCGCTCTGTGCCGCCTTCCCGCGAAGGTCCTCAAGTCTTGCGCGCAGGCGATCCTTCTGACTGCAGGTATAGCTCTCGGGGATGCGGTAGGTCAGCACGCGCGTGCCGTCGGAGCTCTCCCACCAAAACAGCCCCTCGGGCATCTCTTTATTCTCGGTTTTGTCGGGCCGCATCATCACGTAATTTATCATGCCGCCCTTTTTGAGCAGCTGCGGCAGCATGCCGTTATGCCCGAACGAATCGACATTGTAGCCTGTTTTGCAGATCCTGCCGAAATTCTCGTAGTAGAATTTCTGCGAATAGAGCAGCTGCCGCGCGAAGCTTTCGAGCGAGGGCATGTTGCAGTCCGGCTGCACCCACATACCGCCGACGGGGACCCATCGACCGGCTTTTACCGCCTCGCGGATCTTCGCGAACAGCGCGGGATCGATCTCCTTCACCCACTGATAGTATGCCGCGGAGGAGCAGGTAAAAACAAAATCCTTATATTCTCCGATCCTGTCGATCGCGCTGCGGAAGGTCTGCAGCACTTCGGCGCAGCCCTCGCTCCAACGCCAGAGCCAAACGGGATCAAGATGCGCGGAACCGATCAGATGGATATTCTTTTTATTACTCATATGAATCGCTCCTCTCTCAATCAATATATCCGTTATACTTGCCGAACCAATAAGCAAAGGTATACGGATAGCAGCTCTCGACGCTGCAGACGCTGCCTTCGCTCATGGGATGCAGCTGCCACGGGTCGCGGTCGTATTTCGTGATCGCCGTCTCGTCCGGTTCGAGAAGCCATCCCGTTTTCGTCATGCCCCCCCAGCCGATGCGAACGGGCACGTCTGCGCGCTCAAGCTTCATCGGCGAAGCAATGCGGCTGACGGGCAGCCGGTAGAACCACTCGGCGATCCCGTCCATATCGGCCGGGTAATCGGGATCCGCCGCCATGCACAGGAAGCGGTAACCGGGATTATACTCACGCAGAAGAGAATGGTCCCATGTGCGCAGGCACCGGATGTATTTCTTTTTGAGTTCGGGATCTTTTTCCAGCGTGATCAGGCCGTAGAACGCGACGACCGCGAGCATATTGTCGCCGTACATCATCTCTTCGTCGCAGTTGTTGCCGACGGCGTAGGAAAAATGCGTGAAGCGGTCGAGGTGCAGAAGCGGCAGATCGTCATAGTGATATTTCCCGATGAGCTGACGGCGACAGATCGTCCATTTTTCCTTTTGGCCGCAGATATGCTCCGCGACGTTCAGATACATGAGGATCTGCGCGGAGTTCAGGCACGCGTCCGCCCAGCCGATCGGCGTATTGAAATACTCGGGATCCCAACGGCCCCATGTTGTAGGTTTGCCGTCAAGCTCCCTGACAACAAGCCCGTTGTCTATGATATGATTCAGAAGATTCTCGCAGGAGGATACGACGATCGATCGCAGCTCCTCGTCGTCAAAGCACAGGTGGTCGTACATAAACCACAGATTCAGAAAATGCAGCGTGACCTCGTCGCTCGACGTATCGCCCTTATAGATCACGTCGTCGTCTTCGTAGCCGAGATCGCGGTACAGCTTCGCAAGACGGTCGGGAACGGGCGAATCGCATTTCACTTTCATGCCGACAACGCCGCGTTTGCGAGACGCACGCATATCAAGACATACGGCGAAACCGTCCGCCTGTTTCTGATAAAACAGACCGTCGTCGGGAACGTGTTCGCTGCGAAGCGCGTAAGTGCGCGCGGGGAAACCGTCGCCCCTGCCGGAGATATTCAGCGTGAGCAGACAAGCCTCGCCCGCTCTGACCGCGCTTGCCTTGGCATCCAGCGTCTCGGGAGCCGCGGCGCCGAGTTTTCTTTTTAAATACGCGTATTTCAGGGTTTCTCCGACGGCGAAGGCAGCTGTGAAGCCTCCGTCGTTGTCTGACTGCGTGTCGCCTTTGACGGAATCAAGGTCCCGCGGTTCATCAAGCTCCTGATTTGATATCATACCGCGGCGATCCACGTATCTGAGCGATTCCGCCGTCAACAGCTTCGCTTTTTCCTCACAGGAGATCTTTTTCATCTCAATGCGCGAAACGCTTGTTTTGCATAATGCCCAGATTATTTCGCCGTCGGCAAACAGCGCGCGGACGTCGTCATCTGCAAGATAACGGTCGACAGTGAAAAACATGATCCGATCGTTTTCACGCTCCGCCGAGAGATCGACGCGGGTAAGTCCGCCTTCCCCGCCGAGCCACCGTGCGCCGTCTGAGGTATACGCCTCGCATGTGTACTTTGAAGCCGCCAGCGGCAGCGGATAGGGAAAATCAGTCAGATCCGGAACCGCGCCGGGATTGTAATAAAGCTCGTCGGGTATTTCGGGAGAATATAAAGGAAAAATCTTAACGAACCTGCATTTATGATCCGCAAGCTTATACGGCTGACTCATATGACATCTCTCCTTTGTAAAGAATTATGTATTTAAACAATTATATATATTTCAATGAAAAAAAGCAAGATATTTATGCACTTCGGTTTATCAAAAAGACGATTTTCAGACAATAGTTGACAAACAGTCGATTTATCTCTATAATTAAAGCGGAAATATAATGTGGAGGTGGGCGTTTTGGAAGACAGACGCATTCGCAGAACCCGAAACAGCATTTACACGGCTCTTGCTACGCTTTTAACGGAAAAAGATGTGCATCAGATCAAGGTAAAAGAGCTTTGCGAGCGCGCTGACATCAACAAAAGCACTTTTTATCTTCACTTTCTTGACATCTATGACTGCAAGGAAAAATGGCTTGAAGAAATCTTCGGCGAAATGATCGACACTTCCGACGAGGCATTCATTGAGAAAGTCGTAAACAAACCCTTTGAAGCGGTTCAGTCGATCGTTGAATTTTTCGACCGTGACGTTGAATTTTACAGAAAACTGCTCTCCTCGCCTTTTGCCTCTGAATTCTGTCTGAATCTCAAACTGAAGCTCGGCGATCTGATCACCCGCGTCAGAAATAACGGCAAGCCCTACGACAGGCAGACGGGTATCCTGATCTCTTTTATCGTATGCGGCACGATCGACGCGTGCGTGATCGATCTTACCTATTATAAAAGCGAAGATGTCAATTCTTCACTCGAGTTCATCAGAGAGGCAATCAAAAAACTTCAGAACGACTCTTCCGGCGCTAAAATGTAACCGCTCACGAGCCGGCAAGCTCTCCGTCGCGTTTCAGTGAGGCGTCGAACGCTTTTTTGACGATCGACGCAAGGTCGTCTTTTCGAAGACTGTTGACGCCCTCGATCGTCGTACCGCCCGGCGAGCAGACGTTTTTCACAAGCGTTTCAGGAGCGTCATCCGAAGAAGCCAGAAGTTTCGCGGAGCCCTCTGTCATTTTCGCCGCGATCTCCAGCGCCTGCGCAGGATCGAAACCCGCTGCCTGTGCTGCCTTTGCCAGCGCTTCGATATACATAAACGTATATGCCGGCGCGCAGCCGCCGAGTACGCCGAAGATATTGATCTTTTCCTCCGGCACGGCGAAAGCGCTGCCGAAGCTCAGGCAGATCGATTTCGCGAGCGCTATATCCTCCGGTTTCGCGTATTTATTTGCGCAATACGCCGATACAGCCGCTTTTACCCGGGCGTTCAGATTCGGAAATATCCGCACGATCGGGATCTCACCCGAGAAGAAAGAGCCGATATACTCCGTCTTCTTTCCCGCCGCGATTGAGATCACGAGCAGTCCGCGACGGTCGATCTCCTCTGCAAGTTCCGGCAGAAGCGCGGGCAGCACCTGCGGTTTTACGGCCAGAACAACCGCGTCGCACTGTTCGAGAATATCCTTCTGCGTCGAGCATACAGCGCCGGATTCCGCACAGAAAGCCTGCAGCGCGTCTCTCAGAATATCCGTGACATATACCTGCGCGATGCCTTTGTCAATAATGCCTTGAATGATCGGCCTCGCCATATTTCCGCATCCAAAAAAACCGATTTTCACCGTGATCACATCCCGTTCATTATTTGCGGCAAATTACGCCGTGTTTATATTTTAACGCATTATAAATCAGATTGCAACTGAAAAGGTGATGAAAATGATTTTAACAATAGATATCGGCAATACAAATATCACATTCGGATGCCATGACAGAACAAAGAATACGTTTACCGCGCGCATGTCAACCGACCGCGCGAAAACAGCCGACCAATACGGCGCGGAAATGCTTCAGATCCTCTCTCTTTACCGTGCAAACTTAAACGATATCAGCGACGCCGCGATCAGCTCGGTCGTTCCGGAGCTTACGGAGGTCATCGAACGCGCCGCAAAAAAAATCACGAAAAAAACTCCCCTGGTCGTAGGCCCCGGCGTAAAATGCGGCCTGAACATCAAGATAGACAACCCCGCTCAACTCGGCGCCGACCTTGTCTGCTCCGCCGTCGGAGCCGCTGAAAAATATCCTCTTCCCTGTCTCGTCCTTGATCTGGGCACGGCGACGAAAATAAGCGTGATCGACGATGACGGCTCTTTTCTCGGCTGCTCGATCAGTCCCGGCGTTGTGATCTCCATGAACGCCTTGTCAAACGGAACCTCGCTTCTGCCTTCTTTGTATTTTGACAAACCGCAAACCGCGATAGGAACGAATACCGTCAAAAGCATGCAGGCGGGTATCGTGCTCGGCAATGCCGCGATGCTTGACGGTATGTGCGAAAAAATCGAGAAGGAACTCAAAAAAACAGCCGCAACCATCGTCGCCACCGGCGGCGTAGCGGAAAGGATCATTCCTTACTGCGAACGGGATATCATTCTTGATCCGGATCTGATTTTTGACGGTATGATGAGCATTTACAACAAGAACCGTACAAACAAACGGTGATATGGAGTTTTATTATGACAATTCATGAATTGAACGAAATTCTGATCGGGATCAATTCCGTCAAAGTCGGCGTCGTCGGCGATTTCTGCGTTGACATTTACTGGAAGGCGGATATGACGAAAAGCGAATTATCAAAAGAAACGCCTCATTTCCCTCTGCCGGTTACAAGCGAGGTCTTCTCCCCCGGCGCCGCCGGTAACGTCGCCGCGAACATGGCCGCGCTCCGTCCCGCTCTGATCAGATGCGTCGGCGTGCGCGGAGACGACTGGCGCGGCACGCTTCTTGACCGGGCGCTTCGCTCGAAGGGCGTCAACGCAGAGCTGATCACCGTTCCCGGCAGATTTACAAACGCTTACTGCAAGCCGCTTCGCGCGGGGATCTCAAACGTAGTATATGAAGATCCGCGAATTGATTTTGAGTCGTTTGACCCGATCGACGCGCGAACGGAGGATCGCCTTCTGACCGCGATAGACGAACTTGTCTCAGACGTTGATATCATAGCGGTATGCGATCAGTTCCGTTGCGGCGCGATTACGCCCCGCGTACGAGAAAAGCTTAACGGCATGACGCTGAACGGTACGAAGATCATTGTCGACAGCAGATACCATATTGAAAAGTTTCGCGGTATGTTTTTAAAGCCGAATGAATTCGAATGCGCCGACGCTCTCGGTCAGCCGCCGGAGAATTACGAGCTGAACGCGAAGCTGCTCGCGTCGGATACGCATGGCACCGTTATTGAAACGCTCGGCGCGAAAGGGTCGCTTATCACCAACGGACAGTATTTGAAATATATCCCCGCCGTGCAGGTGAACGGAGAGATCGATATCTGCGGCGCGGGCGATACCTCGCTTGCCGCGCTGACCCTCTCGCTCGGCGCTGGCTTCAACCTGATCAAATGCGCAGAACTGGCCGCCGCAGCTTCCGCCGTAACAATACAAAAAATCGGCGAGACGGGAACCGCCTCGCCGGAGGAACTGATGCGCATGGTATGATCCGTTGGATCATTCTGTATTCGGATCTTCTGTTTATTGCGGTGTTTCAGACTGTTCGGCGGATACAATCCAGCCGGAAATATCGGCAAGACCGGCGCTGAGCGTCGTTATTTCGTCAGGGATCGTTATGCCCGCGCCGCAGTAAAGCACATCGTTTCTGAAGCAGATCGGCGCAAAAGGAACGTTCTCGAAAAACGTTCCGATAAAAGACGTAAGCGATCCGCTGCCATCAAGCAGAGCCTGATACGCCACTGCGGACGCAGACTCTTCGGATAAACCGAAACCTGCTTCGCCCCCGAAAAACACATCCGACGCGCCGCTGTCGGGAAGCTTTACCTCGCCCAGATACATCTGATAATTCCCGGTCTGAAGCGCTTCAATATAGTTTTCATATTTCAGCACGCGTACCGTTACAGTTATACCGAGCTTTGCGAGAGACGAAACAATGCAATCCGCCGTCTGACGCCGATATGCGCTTTCGGAATTAACCAGAAGCGTGAGTTTCAACGTATCGGGCTGATAACCGCCCTCCTGCAGAAGAGCGGCCGCCGTAGCGTAATCCACGGCTTCGGATATCTCCTCCGCATAGCCCTGCGTAACAAGCCTGCTGTTTTTGCGCATCGGTATCACCGCGGGCTCGGCGGCGTCGCTGTATACGCTGCCCGAGATCTCCGTGCGGTCGATCGCATAGGAAACTGCCCTGCGAAGAATCGGCTCCGTGAATACGGAATCCGAATTAAATCCGAGATAGATCAGATTATTCTGCGGGCAGATACAGCTCGACGCGGAGGTGCGCGCTGTTCGCGCGCCGTATAGATTCGTCTGATAGAAATCGATTTCTCCGGAAGAAAGCATATAATTCAGCTTATCCTCATCGGCGACGGGGATAAGATCAATCTCCGCGACGCTTCCCCAGTCCCCGCGATACTGCTCGGAATAGCGGTAAAAGAATCCTTCTTCCGAGGACGAGCAGTAATATCTCCCGCAGCCGATCGGAATATCCGCCGGCATTTCGGCGGTTCCCGTTTTCACGATCGGGAACGTCAGAGCGCCGACGCGGCCGGGGAAACGACTCTCGAATATAAATTTCACTTCATATGGGGATACAGCCATAACGTCTTCAATTTCCGAAAGGCTGTTGCGATATAATGAGCTCTCTTTGGCGGTGTGAAAAGAATAGACGACGTCCGCGCTTGTCATTTCCGACCCGTCGGAAAACCTGCTCCCCGTCGGAATGGCAACCACGACCTCATCATCCGTTTCGGTATAAGAGCTCGCCGCACAGGGATTGATATTTCCCTGTACATCCACGCTAAACAATCCTTCATAGCTCAAAGGAGTCAGGCATGCGTTCATATATGAAACGCAGTAAAACGGATTCAGGCTGTCCTGATCCGAATACGGCGCTTTAAGGATCGCGGTGGGGATCGCGCGGGGAACCGAAGCGTCCTGCGTCGGCTCCGACGGCTCCTCTTTTTCTTCGCATCCCGTCAGCAGCAACGCCGCAGCGATCATCAGAATGAGTATTCTACTGAATACGGAAACTTTCGGCGCTGACGCATTTCCCCGTTTTTTCATCGATTTCAAACACACATCCCTCCATAGACGCCGGTCCGTCCGGCGTGTCAAAGCGCGCGGGCATACAATCCAGAAATTTTTTTATAATTACTTTTTTATCTACGCCGAGCACGGAATCGTAATTTCCCGTCATACCGAGATCCGTGATATATCCGGTTCCGCCGGTCAGCACCGCGGCGTCGGAGGTCTGCACATGCGTATGCGTCCCCGCCACGACGGACGCTCTGCCGTCAAGATAGAATCCCATGGCCTTTTTCTCGCTCGTAGCCTCGGCATGAAAATCCACAATAACAACGCAAACGCGCTCTTCTTTCAGGCTGTCGAGAATCTGATCCGCCTTTTTAAATGGATTTTCAATATTTTCCATGTAATATGTTCCCGAAAGATTCACAACCGCGGCGCGGAACCTGCCGCGATCAACGATGCAATATCCTTTTCCGGGGTCTTCGGCGGGATAATTCGCCGGCCGAAGCACAAAAGGCTCTTCATCAAGATAATCATACGCCTCGGCGCGCCGATACACATGATTCCCCGTGGTGATCACATCCGCGCCGGCGTCAAACAGCTCCCGCGCAGACTCCGGCGTAATGCCGTTTCCGTTTGCCGAGTTTTCCCCGTTCACAACACAGATGTCGATCTGATGCAGTTTTTTCATCGTTCGCAAATGGCGCGCAAGAAACTTTCTGCCGCAGGCGGAGACCACGTCCCCGATCATCATTACATTCATTTCGATCACCTTTTATTCAGTATAGCAAAACCGACGGCGAGATGCAATATAAATCTTCCATTTTCTCCTGTCGCGAAACACAACGCATTTTATTACACGGTCTTCGGACCGAAAAATCGAAAGGACTGACGCGTATGCCGAATGACAGCATTTACGGAAAATACGAAGCTTTTCTGCCGCTTGTTCTCGAAGAACTCTCCAACAAGATCCGTCAGGCAGACGCGATCTACCGTATTCGCAGCGGAGACCCGCTTTTTGAACACATCAACGCGCGGATCAAATCAGAAGAAAGCGCGCGGGAAAAATGCCGCCGCAAAGGATGGCCCGAAACGCCGCGCTCCGTGCTTTATGAAATGAAAGACGCCGTCGGTATTCGCCTTGTCTGCTCGTTTCTTGAAGATATCTTTGAAACGGTGAAAGCGATCCGCGGTTTTTCCGGCGTGGAGGTCATTGAAGAAAAGGATTATATCAAAAAGGTAAAGCCGAACGGATACAGAAGCTACCACATGATTCTCGATATCGAGACGCCTTTCGAAGACGTGCTCGGAAATGTTCCGGGGCATTATTTTGCCGAGATACAGCTTCGCACGATCGCGATGGATTCATGGGCGGCGCTCGAACACCAGTTGAGTTATAAAAAAAACATATCCAATCCGGAGCTGATCGGCGCTGAGCTCAAACGCTGCGCGGACGAGCTCGCCGCCTGCGACGTCTCGATGCAGACGATCCGCGAACTGATCCGGAATTCTTAAGTATTCACAGGAGGGAAGAAAATGAAATTACTGCTTGCGGAGGACGAGAAGGATCTCTCCCGCGCGCTTGCCGCGGTGCTGAACCACTCCGGTTATGATGTTACGGCGGTCTACGACGGCGAAGCCGCCGTGGAAGCCGCGAAAATCAACGCGTACGACGTAATGGTTTTCGATATCATGATGCCGAAAATGACCGGTCTTGAAGCCGTTCGCGCGATTCGGCAGAATTCGGATATGACGCCGGTTTTGTTCCTGACGGCAAAATCCGAGGTCGACGACCGTATCGTCGGTCTTGACGCCGGGGCGGACGATTATCTGACGAAACCCTTCGCCATGGGAGAGCTTCTGGCCCGCGTGCGCTCCCTGACGCGAAGATCCACAGTTTACGGCTCGAAGGAGCTGCGGTTCGGTGCGGTTCTGCTCGACGTAGAACACCTTGAGATGAAGAGCGCAAACTCCATTCGTCTTGCAAATAAAGAAGCGCATATGATGGAATATCTGATGCTCAATCCGAATAAATACATCGGTACGGACGAGCTTTTCAATCATATCTGGAGCGACGAGCCCGAGACCGACAAGGGTATCGTTTTCGTTTATGTTTCGTTTCTCAATAACAAACTGCGCTCGATCGACGCGGATATTAAAATCAGCGCAGACGACAGCGGGAATTACATACTCAATCAATTCTGAAAGATAAATTGCACACAACGGATCGGGGCGATAATATGGTCAGCAAAATGAAGCGTAAATTCATCCTCATTGCGTCGGGTGCGCTTCTTCTTGTCATCACGCTACTCATAAGCATGGTCAGCATTGTCAACTACGGCAGAACGCTTCTTCAGGTCGACGGTATTCTTGATTATATCGTTGAAAACGGCGGTGAGCTTTCCATACCGAAAAAGGGAGAAGAAGATAAAAATCTATTTGATTTCGGATACAACGCAAGGCCGGAAACGCCCTATGAGATCCGGTATTTCTGTGTTTTTCTCAACGCTGACGATTCTGTCGCCGGGTATAATTTCGATCATATCGCCGCGGTATCGCAAAACGAAGTCGAGAAATACGTCAAGTTCGCGCTGAATAAAAAAGACAAAAGCGGATATTACCTGACCGACGGAAACGTCTACGCGTTTCGCAGCGTTGAGATCGTAAACGAAATTAAATATATCGTCTTTTTCGACTGTACGAATTATCTGAATTCGGCGAAAGCAGTTACGGATATTTCCATTATTATCGGAATTATCAGCTTTTTTATCTTCTTTGCGATCGTTTCCGTCTCCGCGAAGCACGCGATCAGACCTATTGCGGACAACATGGAAAAACAGAAGCAGTTTATCACAAACGCCGGTCATGAGTTAAAGACGCCGCTCGCGATCATTTCCGCCAATACTGAGGTTATGGAGATGATCGGCGGCAAAAACGAATGGACCGAAAGCACGATCAGCCAGACAAAACGCCTCTCAGGGCTGATCAACGATCTGATAACGCTCGCCCGCATGGAAGAACGCGGCGACATTGTTCTTCATAACGTAGACTTTTCAAAGGAAGCGCTCGACGTCGCGGAAAGCTTCAAAACCGTCGCGAGCCAAAGCGAAGTTACGCTGATGCATAATATCAAAGAGAATATTTTCGTAAAGGGCGACGAAAAGCTGCTTCACGAGCTTGTTTCGATCCTGACGGACAACGCGGTTAAATACTGCGATAAGGGCGGCACGGTCGATATCCGGCTTACCACGCGCAGTACGGGGATAAGAAATAAAGAAAAAGGCGCCCGGCTCACAGTCTCAAACGACTATGCGGAAGGCGAGAAGATCGATTACAAACGCTTCTTCGAACGTTTTTACCGGGAAGATAAATCTCACAACAGCAATAAACAGGGATACGGGATCGGACTTTCGATGGCTAACGAGATCGTTCAGACCTGCAAGGGAAAGATCTCTGTTGACTGGAAGGACGGCGTAATAACGTTTACGGTTCTTCTGTAAAAAACTTCCGACCGTGTGATGCAATCCAGAGGCAACGCTAAATACGAATGCGCGGTGTTGCCAAAAAACAGAATCCGTGTTTTCAGACGCTTGCCGTACTTTCGTACGGCACCGGGCTGAAAACACGGATTTGTTTTATTACGGCAGCGCCTGCCGTTATTTCTTTTCTGTTACCGCATAGCGGGAACGTCGGAATAATACAGTCCTTTTGAAAAATCAATCGAAGCGCCGACGCCGCCCGCCGTGATCGTATACGTCTTGCCTTTCGCCAAATCAGGCGAGGAATACACAACCGTTGAAAAACTCTTTGACGTTGTGAACGTAAAGCCTGAGCCGTCGTCAACGGTGATCGTCGTGCCCTCACCGCCCGATAATCTGACAAGAGCGGAACACTGCGAGCCGGAATCAAAATTGATCGCCATGCCCTCCGAGCCGAGCGCCAGAACGGTTCCGCCTGTGATCTGCGCGGTGCAGGAAGCGCCGTCCCCCTTGTCGAGCGCGCCGTTGCCGTTGTCAGTCGGTCCTTCGACAATGACCGTTCCGCCGCTGACCGTGAAAGATCCGTTGGTATCGAGGCCGTCGCCATCCGCGTTCACATACAGGTTCCCGCCGCTGACCGAGAATGATCCCGTCGAAGAGTCGCCGCTCTGCCACGGCGTCTTCTCCTGCGAAGAAGTATCGGAGCCGCCGGCCGCATTCACACCGTCGTCGCTTGCGTAAATTCTGATGTTTCCGCCGGCGATCGCAATGGTCTCGGCCTCAAACCCTTCATATGACTTTGCTACGCAGATCTCTCCCCCGCTGACTGCGATCGCAGAATCCGCGTGTATGCCGTCGTCGGAGGACGAAAGCGTAAGATTGCCCCCGGCGATCGCGAAATACTTACAGTTGACCGCGTCGTCCGGAGAAGAAACATTGATAAAACCTCCGGCCACGGCGAGATCGTTGCATTTGATTCCCTTCTGCGAGACGCTGTCGTTCTTTACGTTTTCCGAACCGCCGCCCGCCGTAATCGTCAGCGTTCCTTCGGCGGCGCTGAAGCCCGCGTCGGCGCTGATCCCGTCGTATCCCGCGTTCACGGTGAGAACGCCGTTCTCGATCAGGAAATAACCGCTTTTTTCATCATTTTTGACCTGAATACCGTCATGCTGCGCTTTAATTATGATCGAACCGCCGCCCACGCGAACCGAATCGCCGCTTTTCAGACCGATCAGTCCTGCGTCTATGCCGAGCGTGCCCCCGGTGATCTTCAGATCGTTTTCACAGACGACGCCGTGCAGAGAACTCGTTACGTTCAGGCTGCCCGTACCGAACAGAGTCAGATCGTCCTCCGAATAGATCGCGCCGTCCGCAGACGCATTCTGATCGGTGTTCGCGTTCGTCAGCGAGTTACTCCCCACAGTCTCGATAATCACTTTATCCGCATTGCTGACAAGAATGCAGGGAGATGTGTTATTTGTGATCGTCACGCCGTCGAGAACAAGGTATACATTGCCGGACTTGTTTGCGTCGTTGATCTCGATCGTAACGTTCTCGGCGGAACCGGTCACGCGATAAATACCTTTTGAAGTTACGGTTACGACCGATCCGGAAGAACCGCGCGTCGTATCCGAAATCGTTCCCTCAGCGCCGGAAAGCGTGATCTCCGCGTTCGGCGTTTCTCCCGTGACATCCTTATTGTCTCCGTCGGAAAACGCCGCGTTCGCCGCATCTGCGGTAACGGAAGCGTCCGACGCCTGCGTCGTTCCGTTTTGCGTCACGGACGCGTTACAGGAAGACAGAAAGAACACAAGCAGCAACGCAAGAAAAACCGCTGAAATCTTTTTCATCTTTGTCATCATTTTATCCCCTCCGTCATCTTTATCATTTTTACAGCTGCGTCTGTTTTTCCGTATAAGGCAGCAGCGCGATCTCAAGATTCCCGTTCTTTGTGCGCAGCTCGTCGATGAAAGCTTTTTCCTCCGCAGAGTTTTTCATTCGGATCCTGAAAGAAAGACGGAACATCGATCCCATCCCGGTCGTCTTCACGCCGGCGTTTTCCCACTCTTTGAGATAATGACGAAACGTATCGTCAAAAACGCCGTTATACTCAAGAGACTCGGGGATCGTAATGCGCAGAAGCTGTTCTTCCGACATGCTCCTGTGCTCAAATACAGGCAGAAGCGCCAACAGGAAATAGATCACCGAGAGTCCAATCAGAAGAATCACTCCGTATGCGATATAACCCATGCCGAAAGCAAAGCCCGCGCCCATCGCGATCAGGATCGCCGCCAGCTCGTCCGCGCTGCCCTGCGCTGAACGGAAGCGGATCAGACCGAACGCGCCGCCGATCGCGACGCCCGCGCCGATATTCCCGTTGACGAAGGTAATCACCGCGGACACCATGAACGGCAGGATCGACATCACAAGGAAAAACCGTTTTGTCGAGCGGATTCGGTAAGACATCACCCACGCATAAAGAAAACCCGAAACCAGCGCAACTGCGGCCATAATAAAAAACTGCGTTGAGGTCAATTGCGCGGAATAAATGGAGTCAAACATGATTTGCACGTTCCTTTCGTTATGGGAATAGTTTAATTATTTATTCACAGATTGCTGCCGACGGCCGACAGCTGCCTCTTGAACGCCTCTCCGTATTTGGAAAAACCGGTTTTATACATCTTTCCCTCAGAAAGGATCCGGGTCAGCCACAGCGGGATCGCCTGCTGTATTTTGATCTCAAGAATTGAGTATCCTTCGGGCAGCAGCGATTCGCCGTCCATCGAGACGCGAAGATCGAGCTGATCGGAACGGAATCTTGGATCTGCGTCAATCGTAAGCCGCAGATCGCCGTCCGGCTCAAAATATGCCGTTCTGTCATAAATGATCAGGCACGAAGGAGCCAGCTCGCCGTAATAATCGCGGAAATAGGTCAGCTCCCGGTTGATCTGACCGCCCGCGCAGACGTCGCCTTCGCCGGCGAAGAATTTATCGACCTGCGGCACGGTGGATTGTACGCGGCGTTTATATACAACGCCGTACGCCTTACGCTTGAGCTCGAGGAAAACCGGCGAGGTTTCGCTCGCAAGTCCGTAGGAGCGCAGTCGAATTTTTTCTTTGAACAGCGGTTTATCGATCGACGTGCGGATCAATCTGTAATCAGGCGTATCATAATAAAGGGAGGCGATCGAGGTCAGGCCGAACTTGTCCGCCTGCATATGCCCTTCGAGGTTTTCAAGAAAAAAATCTTGTTGCGTCTTCGAAATAAGATATTTCAGTTCATACCGTTTCATTACGACGATCGGTTTTTCAACTGAGGTCATGTTCGTCCCCCCCCTTTTTTTCAATTGTGTTTTATATTGCGCTGCAGAATGATAAAATCGGATCCGGCGGATCATTCCGCGCGCTTACAATAAAATCCTTACGCAGAACTCCCCGTTCGAGACTTTCGCCTCGACCCTGCCGTCGTGCACCTTAACAGCGTCTTTCACGAAGGACAGTCCGAGACCGTCTCCCTCGACGCCGTTGGCGTTTGAAAGTCTGGTAAAGCGGTCAAAAACCTGATCCGCGGTTCCGTCGGGCAGGCGTGCGTCGTTTGAGGCGCAAAGCGTGATTCTGCCGCCCTCGCGCGAGAGGGTAAATAACGCGCGGCTGACGGAGAATTTCAGGCTGTTATCTACAAGCTGCTCACATACCCCGCGCAGCGCTTCTGCGCTGCCGTTCACCGTAACGTCGGGCGCGATATTCGTTTCAAGCCTGATCCCGCGCGATTCATATCGCTCTTTTTCGGCGTCGATCGCGGCAGAGAGAAGATCCGACAGGCTGACGGCGGAAACGTCGTTTTCGTCCTCATAGATCGACAGCGTTGAAAGCTTGCGCACGAGTGCAGTCATTTTTCGCACCTGACGGTTGATCGAATCGGTCTGCGCCGAGGAACCGGCGCGGCGTTCGATCAGCTCGGTATTTGCGCTGATAACAGTGAGAGGCAGCTTAAACTCGTTTTCCGCCTCGCGGATAAACTGCTTCTGTTTCCGATCCGCGTCTTCCAGAGGATGAAACAGCCGTTTGCCGACAAAAACAAGAATAACAAAGCTGATCGCCGTCAGCAGCAGGCCGCCGATCACGGAAATCGCAAGGATCCGGTAAGAGGCAAGCAGTTCGCGCCCCTGATCGATCACGATGACACAGGTGTTGCCGTCCTTCTCGTATACGCGGTAACGGTAGGTTCCGCGCGTCCAGCCGGTCGTGCCCTTTGAGAGCTTCATTGCCCAATCCGCAGCGTCCTGCTCGCTGATCGCCGATATGCGGAACTGTGTCACCTGCGCGATACCGCCGATGATCCGCACGGTGAAATATCGCACGGAAAACTTCATCTCCGGGGAATCCGGTCCCATCGGACCGAATCTTCCGTTCTGCGCGCCCGGATAACCTTGCTGCGGATCGTTCATATTATCGGTAAACAGTCCTCCGCCCTCATCCGCGATCGACTGCGTAAGCCTGTCCGCGTCGTTTGCCGCCATCGTGAAACTGATCCCGTTGATAACGGCCAACAGAATCGCAAGCAATACGAAAATTGCCGCGGCAGCCCACAGAACGAATTTGCGTCTGACCTTATTCATGCAGCGTCACCATCCCATATCCCCTGCCGGGTGAATACACGATCCTCGTTTTTTTACCGAGACGTTCGAACTTATTGTTCAGAGCGCCGACATAAGCGCTTAAATGACGTTTTTCGGGAGCCTCACCGCAGATCAGCGAAGAAAACACATCGATCTCGCCTGCCGTGACGCGCGCTCTGCCGCAGAGAAGGAAGCGCCGAACATCGATCTCAACGTCGTCGAAGACTGTTATTTCGTTTCCCGACGCTTTTTTTGCAACGTCCGTCACCGCGGCGCGAAGCTCCGCGGGCTGAAACGGAAAAGTGATATAAGCGTTCGCAGGCTCGTTCTGAAGAAGAAGAGCCGTATTCAGTCTTCCGCGCAGCGCAACGACCGAAGGGATATTCTCTTCGTGCAGCATTCGCACGATCCGTCCGATATCGATACGGGACAGCGCGCTGTCCAGAACCGCCAGTTCAATGCCGCCTTCCGCGAGCTTCGACGCCGTCTGCGCGCCGTCAAACGCAGTTACCGCCTCATCTCCGTCGAGGGAAAGCAGCGACTCGTAAGCAGAGAGCAGATCCCGGTCGGAAAGCGAAAGCAAGATCCTCATTTTTCCGTCACCGCCTTTTTAACTATTTTAAATAAAATAGCGAAAAATGTCAATTCATCAAAAGCGAAAGTTAATTATTATCTTTATTCACGCACATTTTATATCTGTTATATAATGATATCCGTATAGATTGAAGGATCATTGAAAACATTTAAAAATTCCCGCGAAAAAAATACTCCGCAGGAAAAAACGATATATTATTTCAGGATGCGAAACCCGGGATGCCCGGCGAAGCGCGCGTTTAAAGTCAAAACCCGCGCAACGTTTACGCTTCGCCTTCTGTTGAGGGATCAATAAAACGTCGCGACCTTTTCCTCCGGCTCGGTCGTTTTCACGGCGCTCTGCACGACGTAGATCGGCCCTTTTTTGCCGTAAAGCCGCGAGAATCGGATATCGATCTTCGCGGTAACGTCATACCAGCCGCCGTTTTCGATCCGGATCGGATCATCGTATTTCGCGACAAGCGGGCAATACTGAATATCCTCGACGCAGCAGGTCATGATATGCCGCCCGAGCGCGCATACATGGTCGGGGAATTTTTTATCCACCGCCGCAAGCGCGCGGAAACGGACCGTCTTGCCCTGATATTTTTTTACGTCTTCGGTCAGATCGCGGTAAAACAAAGCATAATCCCGATCCTCGATTTTTATCACCGGCGCTTCGATATCAAAAGGCAGCGGATCCTCGATCTCGTCCGGCACGACGGTGCCGTCGTCAAATTCATAAACGATATCGCTGCGGCGGGAGACGCCTCGGACGATCTTGTGGAACTCCATGATATCCGCGCTCTTCGGCAGACGCTTGAAGATGCAGACGTCCGCGTCCTTTATCTTATCAACGACAAGCGAGCGCATATTCGCGTTGTAATTGATAAACGTCCTGCCGTCGACAAAGAACATATTCTGATACGGGATCCATCCGTCCGGCATCGCGTCGTAAAAAGGCTGAATGAGCCACATTCCGTTATACTCGACCATAACGCGCTCACAGCGGCAATCCGCGGCCCATTTGGCGAGATTCGCCTCTGTGAGATCATCCTGCTCCTCAACGAAACGCACGGTCACGTTTTTGCCGCCCTGCGGGAATTTCGAGAGATCAAGCTCGACCTCGCCCTCCTCGCAAAGCAGGATCAGCGTCCTCTCGCCGCCGTTGAAACGGCGATCCTCCATGGTGCCCTGCACAAACGTGGTCTTGCCGCTTTCAAGAAATCCGGAAAAAATATATACGGGTACCTGATCCATTGTTTACCCCTTTCAGGCGCCGAACGCCGCCTTGATCTGATCTTCTTTCAGCTCGGAACCGATCACGCAAAGTCTGCCGATAATGCCGGCGCCGCCGTTTCTGACGTCGACCTCGCCGGGCACGTAATCGAAATGGATCCACGCGCCGTCAACGCCGTCGACAATGCCCTTGGCGCGAAGCACCGTGCCGAATCTTTCCGCGTCGGCAAAGGACGAAAGAACGCTCTCAAGTTCTTCTTTCGAGAATCTTTTTGTTGTCTCAAGGCCCCAGCTCGTGAACACATCGTCCGCGTGGTGGTGATGGTGATGCTCATGGTCGTGATCGTGACAGCCGCAGGTGCAGTCCGGACCGTGATCGTGATGATGATGTTCATGTTCATCTTCATCATCATGGTGATGATGTTCATGCTCGTCATCGTCGTGATGATGATGTTCATGCTCGTCTTCGTCATCGTCGTGATGGTGATGATGATGTTCATGCTCGTCTTCGTCATAATCGTGATGGTGATGATGATGCTCATGCTCGTCTTCGTCATCGTCGTGGTGATGGTGATGATGTTCATGCTCGTCTTCGTCATCGTCGTGGTGTTGGTGATGATGCTCATGCTCGTCTTCTTCGTCGTCCTGTTCGTGAAGCAAATGCTCGATAGCGGCATTCAGCGTATCCTTGCGCTCGATCGCCTCAAGCAGCGCCGCGCCGTCAAGCATAGAGATCGGCGTCGAAACGATAACGGCAGTCGGGTTTTTCTCACGCACAAGCTCGACCGCGGCTTTCAGCTTATCTTCGCCGACCGCGTCCGCGTGGCTCATAATGATCGTCCCGGCGTGCTCGACCTGGTTATTGAAAAACTCGCCGAAATTTTTCATATACATTTTGCATTTTCCGGCGTCTACCACGGTGGTAAATGCGTTCAGAACGATATCGCCGCTGTCGATTCCGCGCACCGCTTTGATGACGTCGGAAAGCTTGCCGACGCCCGAGGGCTCGATCAGGATACGGTCCGGCGCGTACTGTGAAAGCACTTTTTTCAGCGCCTCTCCGAAATCGCCGACAAGACTGCAGCAGATGCAGCCGGAATTCATCTCTGTGATCTCAATACCCGCTTCCTGCAGGAAGCCGCCGTCGATGCCGATCTCGCCGAACTCATTTTCGATCAGAACAAGTTTTTCTCCCTGATAGCTCTCGGCAATCAGCTTTTTGATCAGCGTCGTTTTGCCCGCGCCGAGAAAGCCGGAGAAAATATCGATTTTTGTCATTGTTATCAATCCTTTCAACAGAATATTTCAAAGTATTGTTTTCGAGTTTTCTCGTTTCCATACAGATTCCGAAAACTCCGAAACTCTGTTTATTCAACCCGCGCGTGACGCTTCCTCAACGAGTTCCTCGATCCCGCGCACGGTACGCAGCTTCGAACGGTCGATCCTCGTCAGCTGAATCATGATTCCCTCGTCTTCAAGAAACGACAGAAGCTCTATGATCGAATATGAATCAAGAAGACCCGCGTCCACAAGGTCGATATCTTTCTCATAAACCTTATCGTCTTCGCAGAGCTCAAACAGAATATCGGCGATATTCACCATGATTCCAACACCTTTCTGTCTGTTTTTCCGTTTTCATTGACGGGCAGACGCTCGACAATACGGATACTTTTCGGCGTCATATATGCCGGGATCAGCTGCCCAAGACGCTCTCTGACAGCGTTTTCGCCGATGGTTCCGTCGGTCACGAGAAACGCTTTTATCAGACGAACGGAACCCTCGGGATTCTTTTTCGCAACGACTGCGCATTCTTTAACGCCGGGGATACGCCCGATATTCCGCTCGATATCGTCGAGCTCGATCCGATACCCGGAATATTTGACCTGTCTGTCCATTCTGCCCAGACAGTACAGCAGCCCTTCTTCTGTTCTTCCCAGATCTCCCGTGCTGTAGCAGTTAACGCCGTTCTCATTGAAATATCCGCCCGCGTTCCCGCCGAGGTAGCCGCCGAATACGCTTTTGCCCCGCAGAACGATCTCGCCGTCTTCGATCGAAATATCCGTCGCTGCCGTTGCAAGCTCCCCGACCGGAAGCGTTTGCAAAGTCTCGGCCATTTCCCGGGTAATACGGATCGCCGATACGGCGGACGTCGCTTCCGTCGGCCCGTACGCGTTGATGATCTCAAGCGAAGGAAACGCGGTAAACAGCTTTCCGACCGTTTTCACGTCAAGACATTCCCCGCAGAAATAGATACACTTCATCCGCGGCATTTCATGCGCGCAAAATTCCTCATGCAGAAGACAAAGTCTTGCGAAGGTCGGCGTCATAACGGCAACATCAGCAGAAAAAAGCGTCTGAAATACTCTTTCGGGCGCATCCCCGATATCGTCGTCAAGCGCGCAAAGCGTATGCCCGTTGCAGAGCGCGTAATAAAAATCCGCTACGCTGAGGTCGAAGCTGAAGCTCGCCTGATTGAACACCGTCACATTTCTGTATTCGCATAACGGATAAAGCCCGCCGATCCACCCGACAAAATTCTCAAGATTCTCCACGCCGATCGGCACGCCCTTCGGGTCGCCCGTACTGCCGGACGTAAAAATCATATAGGCGATACGGTTGTTCTGCGTCTTTTTTTCTTTCTGCGCAAAACGCGTCAGCTGCGATAATCGCAGCGTGTCCGCTGTATCGATCCCGATCTCTTTTTCGGATAGGATCAGCGTCGCGCCGGTCAGCTCCGCAATACTGCGGATCCTGGGAACCGGCGTATCGGAGCGAATCGGAACATAGGCTCTCTGCGCCGACAGACAGGCGATCATTGCGATAACAACGTCGACCTCTTTTCCGCCGATGATCAGCACCGGGGAATCGCCCTGTCTGCAAAGCAGATCCGCGTATTTTTCCGCCTCTTGCCAAAGACTGCCGTAACCGATCTTTTTATCGCGCACACAATATGCTGTACGATCGGGATCGGTTATAACCGTTTGCCGGATCTTCTCAAGTATCCTGTTCATCTTCCCGAATCTGTTCCTCCGGAATCAACGAGTAATCGTACATAACCTCGGAGTGGTTGTTCAGCAAAAGCTCCTTGCGAAGCTGTTCTCCGGTTTCTCTGTCGATCACAATGCGATAGACTTTTGAATTGCGGTAATACTTTCCGTTCTCTTTTTTAAAATGATGATCTTCCTCCACCAGCTTATAACGGTAAGGATACGGCCGTTCGCTTCGAAGCTCGCCGCATAAATCCCCGTTCTCGATCCATACAAGGATCTGAACGTCCTGATCGGTGTCGTTTCTGAACCTATAATCGCTTCTGTTATAAAACACGGATGTTCCCGTGCAGAAAGGAACGCGTCTTCGCTCATCGGGAAACAGCGCATCCGAATGATGATGAAGCTCTGTGACAGTCAGCGGACTGTTCAGCACAAGCCAATGAATCATATTCGCCATCTGACACAAACCGCCGCCGACGCCGGTCGTCGGTTTACCGTTCCGGATCGCAAGCCCCTCTTTATATCCCTTCTTTTCCGTCACTTCGCCGATCGTTTTCCAGAAGGAAAAAACCTCGCCGGGATGAACCACGATCCCGTTGATTTTATTACAGGCAAGACCGATATTTGTCACTTTATTTTCCTGCAGACGGATATCCACTCCGTGCAGCTTTCGCACCAGAAGCGAGCTGTGACTTTTCACTATATTCGGCAGCTCGCGGCTGCTGTGCGTTTTCGCGATTTTATCACGGTTTTTTACCAGATCTTCGAGATTTCTCAATATGATTTCCTTGCGCAAAGAGATCCGATACGTCAAGGGACTGATCTCACAAAACAGTTTTCTGCTCATGCAAAGCATTCTCCTTCAATTGTGAAAACAATACAGAAGTAACAGAACAGGGAATCTGCATTTCTTTTTTATTAATTCAATATATATTATAACATTTTTTGTTTTTCGTCAACAGTTAAATTCATTGTTCGTCAAATATCGACGATCCGTAATAAAATACGGATATTTTTTCGGAAAACGCAGCACGGCGGCGTCTCGCAAAGTACGCCGCCGTGTTGTCTATGACCTTTTCCTTCTTTTTTTTCCGTTTGTCCGAATTCTGCTCAATCACAGAACGATCGTTTCAGCGAGTTTGATATCTCTCGACGAGGACGCGGCGCAGATGCGGAACTTCCCTGGCTCCACGACCCATTCATATTTCGCGTTCATCAACCTGAAAGCGTTTTTATCAAGACTGAAATGAAGCGTTTTCTTTTCACCCGGCGCGAGCGTTACGCGACGGAACGCTTTCAAAAGCAGCGGCGGCGTCACGACGGAGCTCTCGCAGTCGTCAACATAGATCTGAACGACCTCGTCGCCGGTCCTCTCGCCGGTATTCTCCACAGTGAAACAAACGTCAACATCCGTTTCGCCCGTGCGCGTCAGCACAAGATCCGAGTACGCAAACGTCGTATAACTCAGCCCGAAACCGAAAGGATAAAGCGCTTTGCCGTCGCCCTCAAGATAATTGTCGCTTTTGCCGGGCAGCATTGAATAATAGCACGGGATCATACCGCTTTTTCGCGGAAGCGAAAACGGCAGTTTCCCGCCGGGATTGATCTTGCCCAGAAGAGCGTCCGCAATTGCCTCGGCGCCCTTTTCGCCGCCGAACCAAGTTTCCAGAACAGCGGCGCAAATCTCGCTTTCCTTCGAGATCTCAAGCGGTCTTCCGTTTTCGAGCACAAGGATCACCGGCGCGCCGAGTTCGCAAAGCCGCTCGATCAGCTCTCTCTGCCGCCCGTAGAGCGTCATCTCGCAGCGGTCGTGACATTCTCCGCTGGATTGAACGTCGTCTCCGCCGACGAAAACGATCACGTCGGCGTTCTTCGCAATCTCCACGGCTTCATCGAGCGCGTCTTCGATTATTTGCTGTCTCTCGCGTATCAGATGCGGCTGATCTGCGGCGGCTCCGATGTTCGCGATCTCCGCGGAAATACCGCAGCCGTCCGCCTGCACGATCTCAATGCCGGGCAGGGCTTTTTTCAGCTCCTCATATACCGAGGCGATCTCCACATAAACCGGCACACAGGAGTAATTGCCGATCTGCTGATGATTGCCGGACGGTCCTATCACGGCGATTTTTTTGATTTTATCTGTATTCAGCGGAAGGACCCCGTCGTTTTTAAGCAGCGTAACGGACTTTCTCGCAAGCTCCAGCGCGATATCACGGTGCGCCTCGCAATGCACGACGCTTTCCCACCGTGTCTCGTCGGTATACGGATTCTCAAACAGGCCCAACAGGAATTTCAGACGAAGCACACGTCGGCAGGACTCGTTGATATTTTCCTCTTCGATCCTGCCTTCATTCACAAGCTCACAGAGAGTCTTCACCCAAAACGCATGACTGCATTCGCAGCCGCCAAGGCAGTCAAGACCGTTCTTCTTTGTCAGATAAATCGTTTCCTTATCGTCTTCTGTCAGGTGATGCAGCTCTTTGACGCGCTCCACCGCACTCCAGTCGGATCTGCAGATCCCGCGCAGGCCGAGTCGCTCCTTGAGCACTTCTTTCAGATAGTGCTCCGATGTGATAACCACTTCGCCGTCAATGGAATTATAGCACACCATCACGTCGTAAGCGCCGCCCTCTTTGACGCCGGCTTCAAACACGGGCAGATAACAGTTCTCAACCTCGCGGATCCCCACACGCGCAGGGGCGCAGTTTACTCCCCCTTCCGGCACGCCGTGCACACAGTAATGCTTCGGCTCCGCTATGACGGAATCGTTTCTTGAGATATCGTCCTTCTGCTCCGCGGCGATCACGGCGGCAGCAAAGCGCGAGGATAAATACGTATCCTCTCCGAAGGTCTCTTCCGTTCTGCCCCACCGCGGGTCCCGCGCCACGTCAAGATTCGGCGCAAGGATCTCATGGATGCCTAGCGCTCTTGTTTCTGCTGCGATCACCCGCCCTGCATTCGACCCCGATTCCGTATCGAAAGACGCCGCCCACGCGGTCGGGTTCGGCAGAATCGTGCCGCGCGTGCCGTTAATGCCGTGCAGCGCCTCGCCCGTAAAAATCACCGGTATCCCAAGGCGCGTTTTTTCTACGAAAAACCGTTGAATCTTGTTCATGACCGACGGAACGGAATAGTTGTCATGCACATAGCCGAGACCGCTTGCGCCGAAGTCCTTCTCCAGCCTGTCATAGTCGTATCCCGATTCCGGATCGACCGACAATCTGTAATTCGGGTCGTGTTTCGTGCAGTATTCATGCCCGAATTTCATATCGAGCTGACCGACCTTTTCCTCGAGCGTCATACGCCCCAACAAATCCTTCACCCGTGTTTCGATATCAAGCTCTGCGTTTTGATACGGTAACATATTAACCTCCCGATATTGATTCTTTATGATTTGTTATGTCCTTATGTTTTTTTCGTCATCTATTGACAAGCGCGTAAATATATGTTATAGTACCGTCGACTAAGCCAAAGGAGGCGATTATTATGAACGCTTATATTTATCGGATGTCATATGTATCGCCTGCGGTATGCTGAGCGCAAGGTATATACAGATTTCATGCACATCCGGTTTCGGGTGTGTTTTTTTGTCAGCCGAAAACACCGTTTCGGCACAACAAATTTTTTCAGGCGCCCGAAGGGGCGCTTTCTGTTTTTCGTGGAAAGCCTCCGAATATAAGTCAGAACGGAAAATCCTCAACCGGAAAGGAGATTTTATTTTTGACCGAATTATTCATGTTTTCAGAAAATGAAAGGGGACGATGCCCATGAAAAGGCTGAAGAATAAACTTTTATCCATGCAACCCAACACCGCAACATATACGGAAATGTACAACGGACACATCGTGATCGAGGATCCTTCCTGTCCGAATATGCCGCCGTATGAAGACTGGAGCCCGATCTATTACAATAAAAATATCGGCTTCAAGATCACGGCGACTCACAAGCTCGCGCAGGATAAACCGACGGTCGAGATCCGCATTCCCTGCGATGTGCTCGGGATCGATGTTCCCGACAGATCCGCGGAAAATGCGGAAGCCGACTTCTGTCTGCGCAAATTCAAAAAATATATCGATGAACTGAACGCGGCGCTTTATAACCGCAACCGTCCCGACAACGAGAACGGGAAATACTGTCTTCCGTCTCCGGGCGGCGAGATCGTAAAGAGGAACACGGCTTATTTCGCGATATATCCGCAAAAGGATTATGAGAACGGTTCCCGCGATGTCGTGTATCTTCTGAACGACGGGATCGAGCGGCGTCCGATATGCCATCTCTGCATTCGGCTTCAGGTCCAGCTGCCAAAAAAGAATATTCGCAAAACCGTAAAGATGCTTAGCAGCGATCTCCCGGACGCGGTCGACATGTTTATCGCGCAATTCGATCATGCCGGTTTAAAAAACACCGCCGAGCTCGCAGAAAAACAGACGAAAATCCGCGCGTGGCTGAAGAAGAACGATTACTGCGCGTTCATCGCGAACGGCAGCATTCTCCCCCGCGCAAAAGGGACGGATCTGCCCCTGCCCGGAGCGATCCCTTTCAGGTCGACGGAAGATGCCGAGGTCGAGATCTGCGGCGTGCGCGGCATGGGGATCCGAAAAGGCGTTACCGTGATTACGGGAGGCGGCTATTCGGGCAAATCCACGCTGCTTGACGCGATATCGGCGGGTATTTACGATCATTGTCCCGGCGACGGACGCGAGCTGTGTATCTCCGACGATAGCGCTGTCACGATCTGCGCCGAAGACGGCAGAAGTGTGAAACACGTCAACATCTCGCCGTTTATCAAGTGGCTGCCGGGCGGCGACACAACGGATTTTTCTTCCGAACACGCCTCAGGCTCGACCTCACAGGCGGCGAACATCATGGAGGCGATCGATTCCGGCGCAAAACTGCTTCTGATCGATGAGGACAGGAGCGCGACCAACTTCATGATCCGAGACCGGATGATGAAGGAGCTGATCGAGAAGGAGCCGATCACGCCGTTCACCGACCGCGTGAATGAATTACACAGTGCGCACGGCGTTTCGACGATCCTTGTCATCGGCGGCAGCGGAGAATATCTCTCCGTCGCCGACCGGATCTATATGATGGAGGATTATCTGATACGCGACGTGAGCGATGAATCCAAAGAAATCTGCCTTTCGCACGGTGTGACCGCGATCCTCCCGCCTCCTGCCGACTGGCGGCAAAGCAGGACGCTGTATTCCGAAGGTTTTACTTCTTATCCCGAGGAGTGCGGATCTGAAAGGCTCGAAGTATCGGATATGGGGTTTGTCCTGATCGGCGACGAGCGGATCGACGCGCGCGGTCTTCAGGACATCGTGTCCGACCGTCAGCTCCATACGCTCGGTTTTCTGCTGAGGTATCTTGAGATCTCAAATAATGAGCACATAATCGATATCGCGAAAAGGATCGACGCGCTGTATGCGCGCATTGACAAAGAGGGACTTGACTGCGTGTATTCCTCATTTTTCACGACATGCGAAAGATTTCTCGATCTTCCCCGCAAGCAGGAGCTGACAGCGCTGATCAATCGCATGAGAAATACCAATACCGTTAAAGATACAACAACCGTATAACAGAGAAATGCGGCTGCATCAGGTAATAAAGCTCCTGCTGCAGCCGTGCTGTCTTTCAGCCCTCGATACGTGTAAAAGAGAACAGTCTTTGAAAGAAAATGACAATGGCGTTGAATAACGCGATAATTTTTGCCGCGAAGATAAAAGGACTTCCGGCTGGCACGCCGACGTCGACGAGGTCTTCGGTATCGGGAATATCCTCGTCGGTGATCAGGCCGTCACGCAGATTGCGCTCATACATTTCTTTCGACGTGATAATCGTCATCGATCTCGTTTCGATCTGCTCATCTCCCTGCCGGACGACGACGGAAAGCGAGCCGGTCTCGGTGATCGCGCAGGTATATCTCTGCATCTCGCCGCCCGGGAAGGACGCGGTTTTCTCACCGTTCACGAAGATCTCGACCGGATACAGACCGCTGTAGTCTACACGCAGGGTATCGCCGACGGCAACGGTATCGTCGTCGCGGCTGTAATCGCGAAGAAGCAGTGCGCTGTAAACGTCGATCTCGGCATATCCCTGAGCACTCAGATAATCAACTTCATCCTCAAAAAAAACGCGTTCATTGCCTTTGCCGGCGTCATCCAGCAAACTTCCGGGCAGAACGGCGAACTTATAATAATACTCGGGGAAACCTTCGTCGACGATCGGACAGGTGACCGTCATTTTCCAATGCGTCTCGGTATTGCCGCAGAAACTAAACCGGATCTGTTCGGTCTCGGGCGTTGAAACGCCAGTTTCGATACGATCTGCGGTATGTATCGTTTCGATCAGCGGATTGTCGGAAAGATGCGTATACTTCGCGGGAGCCACGATGATCGCCGCAAAGGTATTCTCATCAATGTTTTCGCAGTAAATCAGCCAGCCGTCGTCCGCGGGCTGCGCGCAGGCAATCGGCACGGCGCAGACGACCAATGCCAGAGAAAGCAAAATCGAGGTAAATCTTTTTATCATGTCTGTCATCCCTTTCCGAAATGATATGACCAAGGCATCGCGCCTTATATAATTTCATTTATATTATAGCAAGCGACGGGATGAGAATCAACAGAAAATCTGAAATATAATACGTAAAAAAAGAACCGCGCAAGGCGATTCACGCGTTGTTATGAAGAAATTGTTTTCTTAAACCACGGCTGCCCGGAAAAAAAATGTCTCCCCGCTCGTTTGGAGCGCGTCGCGGTGCTCTGTTTTTGGCATTCCTCCGTCTCGCTTCATCGTCCACCGGACGCTCTCGGCTCCGTCTCCCGGTCCCTCACGTGGTTCGGGACCAATCAAGCCATTGCTCATATCTGTTCCTTCCGACCGAAAAACCGGGTCTGCATTCTGCAGACCCGGTTTTTTGGTACGAGTGTTCATAACGGATTCCATCAAATCAATTAAATAGCAGTCAGTACATATTATCTATATATACTTTTACGATGTTAGACATCACAGAAATTATCCTATATATATTTAGCAATTTTTTGATATTTGAATTCCATCAAGTCTTTTCTACTTAATAAAATATCATAACCATAATCATAGGCTGGCGAAGGAAACAGATTCTCACTACTCAATAATTCTCCATTTCCAAGCCATTTTATTACATTATCAATTCTTAGTTTTACTATTCCAACGACATTAGAAGCAAGATCATACGACTCACCAGACAAATGTATATTTTTACGTAATACTAAACCATGCTGTGCATGTGGACGGAGAAAAAGAGATGGTAATGTTGATCGCAAGTCAATTGTTATAGTATCATTGCCTATATATAATCCACGCTCAACAGGAGCTGCATTATTATCAACAGCGACCATAAGCATGTACTGGAAAAGGCTTTCATCATCATGAGCACTTGAAACAAGGTCTATTGGACTTATTGTTCTTGTTTTATAAAGACAATATTCTTTTACATTTTTAATTGATTCAAATTGATTTAGTCCAAACCAAAGTGCTATCCAGTGATTGTCAACCAAATCCACAAAATGCGTCGAATACCCATAATGCTGAAGCATGGCCTCTGCTATTAGTTTGGGATTGTTTTTCCCTTTAAAACCAGTAAGTTTTGCAGTATTTGAAAACTTCTCATCATTCAAAAGCGTTTTGATCGCACCATTAAGTTCTTTTTCAAGAAAAGTACAATTAGATTTCCTTGAAATGCTCGGTAACAAAGTATTATGTAGTTTTGTTTCACCCCGATAAAAAACATCACCATAGTGGGTATTAATAAATTTTGCATAACCGATTACTTGATTTAAAGCCTTGTAATCACTTACTTCAACGATAGGAACAATATTTCCATTTGCAAATTCATGTACACCAACAGATTTAATAAATGGACTTGAAATAGCTTTAATGTTGACTGGTTTATTTCTTTTTGGTGGCTTTGTGGATTTTGTTTTTCGTTCAGCTTTATCAGATATATTCATTGAATTACCCTCATAGTTCCTTGGAAATATGATAATATGATATATTTATTATATCATAGGCTTTGGTAACGCACAAGAACAAATGACAAAATACACATTAAAAATGACAAAATACACATTAAATACTTTGTTATTCACACATTCGATAGGCTTCCGGTTCTTTGGTATGATGAAATCACCAAAGGAACGGAGGTTTTCATTATGAAAGAAAAGAAAGTCAAAATGAGGTTTACGGATTTCGAGTGCAACCTACTTATTAACGGCATTTTTGAATGGCGGAATATGCTGCTGGAGCGTGGCGCGCCTACGGAGGACGTGGACGAGCTAATTCTAAAAATCATTAACAAGGCGGAGGGCAAGTAAAATGGAAAAGACGATCATTGACGAACGGAACGGTTGGGAATACGAGCTGATCGGAGAACAGTATTATCCCACCGGACGTGTAATGAAAGATGGGCGCTTGCAGCCGGAAACGGTGGACGCGGATAACGAACCGGGAGATGAAATACCGATTGTCGTATGGGCGCAGCGGCACCTGCGGTACATCAAGCGGCACAAGAAAAACCTGTATTTTAATCTGTTCGTTTCCGGACGGCTGAACGAATACCTTGCGGAGATCGAGGCTCAGGCGGATGATATGTTCTTCCGGTTGGTAAAAGAAATGGCTGCGCAAGAAGGCGTTACTGAAAAGCTCAAAGCCGAAAATCAGATGGCCTGGATACAGCGGATGAATAATATCCGGGAACGTGCAATGGAAATCATCAATCAAGAACTCATTTTTCAATGATGCCATAATAACAATATGAATACCTGAAAACGGCAGCGACCTTCGTGGGTGCTGCCGTTTAGCATCTATTACTGTTTTTCGCTTATCTGTTGAAAAGGTTG
>JAFRPB010000222.1 GCA_017429345.1 Clostridia bacterium
AAAAACGTGATCCTGTGCGCTAAAATTGAAAAAAGAAAAAAGAAGAATGAAAAATTTCGGATGGGGCTTTGCCCCATACCCTGAATTGTATATTTTTTCATTCGGAGGAGAAATCTATGACAGAAGGTATCGAGATCCGTGAAAGCGGGTTCGGACGCAATTACGGGACCGGCACGAAGATGCTGAAATTTCCGTATCCGCTGATCGTGGTTGCGGCGTTTCTGTTCCTCGGCTTCCTGACGCATTTATGGCATCCGCTGTGGATGCTTTTTCTGACGATCCCGGCGTATTATCAGTACGCCGCAGCGCTGCGCGCAAAGTCGCGCAAGGGATTTTTTCTGATGCTGCCGGTCGTGCCGCTTTCGCTGATGCTGTTTCTTGCGCTCGGTTTCGCGCTGCATCTGTGGAAATTCGCGTGGATCCTGTTTGTGCTCGATATCGTATATTACTGGTATATCTCGGTTTATGTGAAGAAAACGGAGGAATGACCGATGTATCACAGAAGATCCGCCGCGCCGACGCCCCCGATGGGCTGGAACAGCTGGGACTGCTACGGCGCGGGCATTACGGAAAAAGACCTGCTCGCCAACGCGGAATATATGGCGGCGCACCTGAAGGAATACGGCTGGCAGTACGTCGTCTGCGATATTCAGTGGTACGAGCCGACCGCCGTCGATACCGATTACAATAATTTCGCGCCGTTGTGCATGGACGAGTACAGTCGTCTCATTCCCGCGCCGAACCGTTTTCCCTCCGCGGCGGACGGAAAAGGCTTCGCTCCGATCGCGGAGAAAATTCATGCGATGGGCTTGAAATTCGGCGTACATATGCTGCGGGGGATCCCGCGGCAGGCGGTGCATTCCGGCGCGCTGACAAAAAGCGGCGTCCCCGCCCGCGAGATCGCCTCGCAGTATTCGATCTGCCCGTGGAATACCGATATGTACGGCGTGGACCACACAAAAAACGGCGCGCAGGCGTATTACGATTCGGTATTTGAACTGTACGCTTCGTGGGGCGTGGATTACGTCAAAGTGGACGATATTGCCAATACAGAATTTTTAAAGGATCACCCTTATTCCGCCGAGAAGGAGATCGAGATGATCCGCGCGGCGATCGACAGGTGCGGCAGGAGCATCGTATTAAGTCTTTCCCCCGGCCCCGCGCCGATCGGGAACGCGCGGCATCTTGCCGCGAACGCCGACCTGTGGCGCATGAGCGGCGATTTCTGGGACCGGCGCGACAAGCTCATTGCAATGTTCCGTCTCTGTGAGCGCTGGTACGCGTATGTCGGCGACGGGCGCTGGCCGGACTGTGATATGCTGCCCGTGGGGCGGCTGATGGTGACGCACCGCAAGCTCGGCTCGCATTATACCCGATTCACGCACGACGAGCAGATCACGATGATGAATCTCTGGTGCGTATTCCGCTCGCCGCTGATGATCGGCGCGGAACTGCGCGATAACGACGATTTTACACTGAAGCTGCTGACGAACGCGGAGCTTCTTGCCGTGAATCAGCGCTCGACGCGGCCGATACCCGCGGTCTGCGGCGAAACGCAAGAAGTCTGGCAGAATATGATGGAGGACGGCACGCCCGTGGCGGCGCTGTTCAACCTTTCGGAGCAGCCGCGCAGAGTCTGCGTAACGCTTGAAGCGCTCGGGCTTTCCGGCAGATACGCGCTTTACGACGTTTGGAGGCATGAGGTCGTCGGCGAGACGGAAGATGAGATCAGCGCGCTTCTGCCCGCGACGGGCTCGGCGGTCTATTTGCTGCAGTCTTGTAAAAACTGCTGAAAACAGGAAATACAAACGTTTCGTTTTTTGTCGGAATTATTGACAAAACGAAACGTTTGATTTATAATGAAAATATCCAATTTGAAAGGAGATTGTTTTTATGGGACTTATTAAAGCCGGCATCGGCGCCGTGGGAGGCGTTCTTGCCGATCAATGGAAGGAATTTTTCTATTGCGAGAGTCTGGATAAGGATACGCTTGTCGTTAAAGGGCAGAAGAGAACGGGATCCCGCTCCTCGAACACCAAGGGCAGCGACAATATCATCTCCAACGGCTCCGGTATCGCCGTTGCCGACGGGCAGTGCATGCTGATCGTCGAGCAGGGCCGCGTCGTTGAGGTCTGCGCGGAGCCCGGCGAATTCACTTACAACAGCTCGACCGAGCCCAGCATCTTTGCGGGCAATCTGGGCGATTCGATCAAAGAGACGTTCAAGACGCTCGGCAGACGTTTCACCTACGGCGGCGACACGGGCAAGGATCAGCGCGTGTACTACATCAACACCAAAGAGATCATGGACAATAAGTTCGGTACCCCGACGCCGATCCCCTTCCGTGTGGTGGACAGCCGCGTGGGACTCGATATGGATACCGAGATCCGCTGCAACGGCGTTTATTCCTATAAGATCGCCGACCCCATCATTTTCTATACCAAGATCTGCGCCAACGTCGCGCAGAGCTTCGACAGAAGCGAAATCGATCAGCAGCTCAAGACCGAATTCGTCGACGCGCTCTCGCCGGCGTTCGGCGAGCTTGCCGGGCTGGAGCTGCGTCCCTCGCAGATCCCGTCGCATACGAAGGAGCTGCGCGATTATGTCAACAACGCGCTGCGCGATCTCTGGTATGAGGCAAGAGGTCTCTCGGTCGTTTCGATCGCGATGAACCCCGTTTCCCTCACGCCCGAGGATGCGGAGTATCTTAAACAGTTCCAGCGCGCGGACGCGGTGGACCGCCGTCCGGGTCTCGGCACAGCGAGATACATCGAGAAGGCCGGCAACGCCCTCGGTGACGCGGCGAACAATCCCAACGGCGGCATGGCCGGCTTTGTCGGCATGGGCATGGGCATGAATGTCGGCGGCATCGGCAACCCGACGCAGTTTATGGGCGCGATGGGCCAGGGCGTTCCGCAGCAGCAGGCGCCGCAGCAGCCCGCGCAGCCCGCGGCACCCGCGCAGCCCGCGGCCGGCGCGTGGCAATGCGCCTGCGGCGCGACCGTGACCGGCAATTTCTGCCCGCAGTGCGGCTCGAAGAAGCCCGCTCCCGCTCCGGCGGACGGCTGGAAGTGCCCGAAGTGCGGCGCGATCGCGACCGGTAAGTTCTGCCCCGAATGCGGCGCTCCGAAGCCCGCGGCGGACGAAGGCTGGACCTGCTCCTGCGGCGCGGTCAATAAGGGTAAGTTCTGCGCGAACTGCGGTTCGCCCAAGCCCGCCGGCGCGCCTCTTTACCGCTGCGACAAATGCGGCTGGGAGCCCGAGGATCCGATGAACCCGCCGAAATTCTGCCCGGAATGCGGCGACCCCTTTGACGAGAAAGACGTGAAATAATAATAACCGCTGCTTTGCGGGGGCGCGGCGCGTCCGGGCAAAGCGGTCTTTTCTTTATTAAGTGATAAGTGAAAAGTGAAAAGTGAAACGTGAAAAGTGAACAGTGGAAAGTGAACAGTGAAAAGTGAATAGTG
>JAFRPB010000223.1 GCA_017429345.1 Clostridia bacterium
CGGAATTTCGGAAAAGCGCTTCGCGCCTTTTTATTATAGATAACAATGTCATAATTCAAAGAGCAACGGAAAATCAAGCAATATCCCGCCGTTGCGCACAGAATAAAGAGTTTTATCTTCTATAATGGCGTGTCGCTTGCGACCGCACCGATATTCCGAATTCCGAATTCAGCATTCCGAATTATTGAGAGGTCGAAGACCTCGATAAATCAGAATTTGAAAGGACCCGTAACCATGGCCGTTCTCCGACCCTTCTGCGCGGGCAGACCGAAAAAAGAATACGCCGCCGACATCGCGGCGCTTCCGTACGATGTCATGAGCAGCCGCGAGGCAAGAGAGGTCGTCAAAACCTCGCCGCTGTCTTTTTTGCGCGTCGACCGCGCCGAGATCGATCTGCCCGAGGGCACAGACGCGTACAGCGACGCCGTCTACGACCGGGCGGCATGGAACCTGCACGCCCTGTTCGGCGACGGCTATATGTTTTACGATCCTGCGCCGCGGCTGTATATCTACCGTCAGGTCATGGACGGACGCACCCAGACCGGCATCGTCGGCTGCGTTTCGATCGATGATTATATGCAGGGCGTCATCAAAAAACATGAGCTGACCCGCGCGGATAAGGAGGTCGACCGGTTCCGTCACGTCGACACCTGCGACGCGAACACGGGCCCGATCTTTCTGACATACCGCGGAAATGAGGAAATTGACGCCGTGATCGGGAAATACACTTCGCGAAAACCGGAATACGATTTCGTTTCCGGCGGCGTGCGGAATACCGTGTGGGTGATCGGAAATCAACGGGATATCGCCCGGCTGCGGCGGCTGTTCGGCAAGGTCGAAAGCCTCTATATCGCGGACGGACACCACCGCGCCGCGAGCGCCGTCGCCGTCGGCAGAAAACGCCGGGAACAGACGCCGGATTACACGGGAGAGGAAGAATTCAATTTCTTTCTCGCGGTATTGTTCAGGGGCGAGGACCTGCATATTATGGATTACAACCGCGTGCTCGCGGATCTGAACGGCCTGACGCTGCCGCAGCTTCTCACCCGGCTGCGAGGGCATTTCACGGTAACGCAAAGCAAAACTCCCGTTGCGCCGCCGCGAAAACACACCTTCGGCATGTATACCGAGGGGAAATGGTTTCTTCTGGAGGCGCACCGGGAATTGATCCATGAGACGGATCCGGTCGGGCGACTGGACGTTTCGATCCTGCAGGACAGCGTGATCGGCCCGATTTTCGGCGTTACCGATCCGCGCAAGGATCACCGTATCGACTTTGTCGGCGGCATCCGCGGACTCGCGGAGCTGGAAAAACGCGCCGACAGCGATATGAAGCTCGCATTTTCGATGTTCCCCACAACGGTGAACGACCTGATGGCGATCGCGGACGCAGGACTCATCATGCCGCCGAAATCCACCTGGTTCGAGCCGAAGCTTCTGAGCGGATTGTTTATTCATAAGTTAAATAAATACTGATTTATGCGCAAACGCATAAATCAGTATCAGTTTCCGGCTTCCGGCGTTACAGGGCCGACAGCCAGCAGCTAAACTCTGATTCACTTCACATCCAACGTTTCCAGCTTTGCGGCGGCGCGGAGAATGCGCCGCGCGTCCGCGCTGGTGATGCCGCCCGTGTGATTCGCGTCGGCGGCTTTTTTATACCATAAACCGGCGGGCGTTTCCACCTTCGCCGCAAATTGCAGCGCTGCGCGGGCGTCCGCGCTGGTCACCTTGCCGTCGCCGTTCACGTCGCCCATTACGACGACATAATACCGCGCAAGGGTGATCTGACCGAACAGCAGCGTCTTGACCGAATCGCCGGTACACAGATCGTCCGTTGCCTTTTTCACCGCGTCATCCTTATCGTAAACCGCTCCGAGCTCCGTCGAGAACACGATCTTTTCAAGCAGCTCCCCGCAGGAAGTCCCCGCAAGCGCGGGCGAGATTGTCAGCTCCTTCAGATCCACCGTATAGGTCGCGGGCTTGCCGGTGATTTTTTCCACCACGTCGGTGATCACGGCGTCCTTATCCAGCACCGCGTTCGTCTGTTCGCTTGTCAGCGCGCCGAAATAATCGCCGTAGCCCGTGACGCTGACGGAGAGCTTTTTGCCGATCTTATCGGATGTAACGGTATACTCCTGCCCCGTCGCGCCGGAAATCGCCGTGCCGTCGGCATACCACTGATATCGGATCAGCGCGTTCTCGGGCGAGATCTGCGGCTCCGCCGTCAGCGTCGCATAGGCATAGGGAGACGCGAGGTTCGACGACGCGCGCCCCGCCCAGCCCAGACCGGAGATCGAAACAGAACCCGTGATCAGCGTCTTTTTCGAGACGTAAAACCTTTTATTGATAAACACCTTCGTCTTGCCCGCGGAATCGATCGCGCTGACCTTGTAGGTATAAATACCGTCCGACAGCTCGGAAAACTTCAGAGCGGAATCCAAACCCGAAATGTCGTATCGGTTCGAGTCCGGCGACGCCGTGCGGGAATATACCGCCTTTCCGTCTTCCGAAAGGATCGCCGCGGTAACGCTTGAAACCGGATTGATACCGATCACCTCGCCGCGCACCGGGAAGTCGTCGCCCGGCCGGAGCGCGTCTCCGATCACGTTTTCATTGACGAGAATCATGTCGTCCCCGTCGGTGACCTTAAAGCTCTGCGAAACAAGCCGCACCTCGCCGGAAACGTCGGCGGCAAACACCTCAAAGATATAATCTCCCGCCCGCAGCGAGGGGAATTTCAGCTCGGAGGAAACGGTCGAAATATCAAAATAAGGCGCCTGCGGGGATCTGACGACGCTCGCCATCGCCTGATTATCCGGCGTGATGATCTGCAGCACGACGCTCGTCAGGTTTGACACCGTGGAGCGGATCGTGCCCGTGACGCCCGCCGTCTTCGAGCCGCGTTTCATCAGGAACGGATAGGTGCAGTTTTCAATATAAAGCTGTCCGGCGGTGATAACGACGCCGGTCGTGGTGGTGATCGTGGTCAGTATGCCGCCGTAACCCGGCACATAAGACGCGTCGGGACCGCCGTATACGAAATTGTTATAGCTTTTCAGCGACTGGATATAGCTCGAATTCTGCGACCAGCTGCTGCCGGTATAATGAACGTCCGAGGGAATCTGAAGATAGGGCCCGGGGTCCGAAACGGCGTTGCCGATATAGAATTTGAAATCCAGATGGTTGCCCGTGGAATACCCCGTAGAGCCGACGGTACCGATCACCTGACCGGCGTTTACCATCTGCCCGGGCTGCACGTAAACCTCGGTCAGATGACCGTATCGCGTCGAATAGGTCATTCCGCCGATGGAGCCCGTATGCTGGATCTTGATATGGTTGCCGAGCGAATAACAGCAGTTGTAGCTCTTGCCGAAATTATGCGTGCAGCCGGTATAAACGGACGTAACGTAACCCGGCGCGGACGCGATCACCGGCGTGCCCTGCGGCGCGGGGATATCGATCGCCTGATGGTTTCTGCCGTCGTCGAATCCGGCGCTGATCCCCGAATACCCGGGCAGCGGCCATAACAGCAAATATTTTCCGTTTACCGCCGACGCGGAAAGCGACGGAGCGAACAATGATATCAGCAGGAGCACTGCGCAGAAAAACGCGGTTATCCTTTTTTTCTTCATAAAAATCACCGATTCTTATTATATAGCTCTTGCCCGCGCCGGTCAATATCAATTTTATAAACAAATTATGTAACCTTTTCCTCCGCTCGCGTGTTATTATAGTGAAAGGACCTTTCAAAAGACGAACGGGACGGCGAACTATGGACAAAAACGAATTCACCGCGACGGTGCAAAGAAACGAACAGAGGCTGTTTCTGATCGCGCTGTCGTTCACGAAAAACCGCGCAGACGCAGAGGATATTCTGCAGAACGTATTTCTGAAGCTATGGGAATATAAAAAAACCTTCACAGACGCGCTTCATACTGACAAATGGCTGACAACGGTCTGCGTGAACGAAAGCAGAAATTACATACGTTCCCCGTTTCGCAGCCGCGTGAGCGCGCTTGACGATGCGGATGAGCTCTGCACATTCGACGATCCGAAAAACGGCGCGGTGTTCCGTGCGGTCATGTCGCTGCCGCAAAAGGATCGCACGGCGCTGCACCTGTTTTATTATGAGGATATGAGCGTCGGGGAGATCGCAAAACAGCTGCATACAAGCCCCGCAGCCGTAAAAACACGTCTGTGCCGCGCGAGAGAAAAACTGAAAAACATATTGGGAGATGAAGATAACCGATGAACAAAGAAGTCTATGTAAAAACAATGTCGGCTTTGCGGCCGTCGGACGAAACTACCAGAAGAATTATGGATATCCCCGACGAGGAAGCGTTCACGAATCATCGTCGGGACCACCGGCTCCGCCCGATTCTGCTCTTCGCGGCGATCCTCGCTCTGCTGACCGCGGCAGGCGTGACGGCGAACGCCGTGACAGACGGCGCGCTGCTTCAAAGCGTCGGCGGATTCTTTGTCCGTGTTTTTATCGGCGAAGAACAGCAGAATGATCCGCAGGATACTGTAAAAAAGCTGTATACCGGCGTCGATGAAGACGGAAACGAGGTCGCCCGATTTGAAATCGTGCCCCCGGAAGGCGCGACCGACAACGTCCGCGTCGTAATTGAGAAAGAAAACGGCGTACAATGCGAGATCGAGCAATCCCCCGACGGAAAAAGCTCGTTTGAGATCGAACAGTCTCCTGACGGCGAAAACTCGTTTGAGATCACGGTCGGCAACTGACGCGCCAATATCCGAGTTTGATATCTTATTATCAAATACACGATCCGTTTCTCCGTTACCCCGCACGCAAATTCATCCTATCGGACATCGGAATTCAGACGTCGGACATCGGAGCTCGGCGCGTGAAAAAAGGATGGCCCGGCGAATGCCGGGACATCCTTTTTTCACGCGCAATACCGAAACGCCGTGTTGAACATCGACGTCAGCGCGTAATACCGCGCGTATTTATCAGGACAGCGGTAAACGACGGCGATAAACGTCCGCCCGTCCTTCACCGCAGCGGAGACAAGACACTGCAGAGCGGTGGAATGCGAGCCGGTTTTCATACCGACGCAGTAGCGGTAATAGCGGTCCGAGCTCGGGTTCAGCAGCTCGTTCGTATTCGTAAAGCCCGAAAACGCCTTTCCGCTCACCGTGTAGGCCGTGGCGGAACGCAGCTTGACAGTCTCGCGGATCACCGGAACGCTGTACGCGTAGGCGCCGCAGATCAGCATATCGTGCGCCGTGGTATACGGCCGGTCTTTGTTGGGGAATCCGTCTGGATTCGTCCATCTCGAATGGGTCATGCCCATCTCCTTCGCCTCGATATTCATCAGGGAGACAAAGGTCGCGATCGCCGAGCCCGCGTCCATGTTCGGATCGCCGCAGTACGCTTTCGAGGCCGCAGCCGCGATCGCGTACGCCGCGTCGCAGCCCGAGGGCAGAAGCAGACACTTGAGCATCTCGGAGAAAGTCATACGCAGCCCCTTATAAATGCCCGCCTTCGAGGTGTTCCAGTCCATCAGATTCAGCTCCGCGCCGACGGTGATGACCGAATCCGGTTTCAGGTATTTCGACGCGACGTAAGCCGTCATCAGCTTTGTGGTGCTCGCCGGCTCAACGGGACTGTCCATATTTTTTCCGTAAAGGATTTTATCATGGTCATAATCGTAGATCCCGGCGGCAAAGCCGTATTTCGTGCCGAACTCGCTCATCGGCGCGTATGTAAACTGCCGCTTCGCCGGTTTCTGCGGTTCGGGAGCCTTCGTCGTCGGCGGGACGGTCGTCGGCGGAGCGGTCGTTGTCGGCGGAACCGTTGTCGTCGTGAAATGCACGCGCGTGTCGGGCGGCGCGAACGGATCCTGTTTCGCAGCGACCCTCAGAATAAACCGCGCGTCCGCCGCGCTGAGCTCTCCGCTGCGGTCATAGTCCGCGGCGTCGCTCTGCGTTTTGTTCAGTATCTCAAGCCGCGCGGCGGCTTTGAGCGCGAGCCTCGCGTCCGCCGACGTGATTTTTCCGTTGCCGTCAACGTCGCCGAGCAAATATTCGCTCGCCGCCGTTGTCGCTTCCGACGCCGTGACCCCGACGCCTTCCTCTGCGGTCGTGCCGGCTTCGCCGACCGCCGCGCCTGTGAACGCCGAAACCGCGAAGGCGGACAAAAGGACCGATACGGCGCAAATCCAGGCGATAAACCGCTGCATATTATTCTTCATTCTCACTTGCCTCTTCCTCAGCGGTTTCCGCCGCAGCGTTCTTCTCTTTTTTCTCTCTTTTTTTCAGCTTCAGGAATAAACCCGCCGTCGTCAGCGCCGCGCCGAACAGAAGCGTCAGGCTGATCGCCTTCGGCTCGCCGATGCGAAGCACGTTGTTGAGCAGGAAGCAGAGACCGGACATCAGCGCGAACAGTACGATCGCGCAAACAGCAAAGAATACTCCCTTTTTCACCTTGACGCGCTTGTCGTTCGTCTCGAGCAGCAGCGTCGGCAGGAACGCGCCGAACAGGGCGAAGAGCACCAGCAGCGCCGAATACCGCACCGGCGACCAATACACGAAGTACTGATACATTCCCGCGCCGATCGCGATCATGACCAGAACGGTCAGGGCGGTGATCATCTGTTTGCCCTGTCTGTAAAGACGGATGCAGCCGAGCACCGCCGCCGCGACGATCAGCAGCGCCGCGAGCGCGAGCGCCGTGTTCCGCAGCAGGTCGCCGAATCCCGCGCCGCCCTTTTCGATCTCGAGCGCTTCTGCGCCGGCGTTATACGCCGTTTCGCCGCCCTTGACGGAAAGTCCGACCGTCGTGCCGACGATCGTGCCCGCCTCGGAATAATCCCACGGCTCAAAGTTGAGCGCAAGCGCGAGGGATTCGGCGTTCAGCGTGAAATCAAAGCTTTCGGGATCCGCGAACATCGGGTCCGCAGTCGTCACGTGGTGGAGATAGCCCTGCGATTCGGCGGAGCGCAGCGACAAAGCGTCCGAAACACCGGTGCTGCGGGAGAAATACAGCTTTTTGCCGTGGGAGAGATCCCACATCAGATTTCCGCTGTCGCAGAAATGATCCGGCGACGCCATACACACGTAGATCGGCGCCTTGTTATCCGTCAGGAAGATATTGTTGTAGTAAAACGCGGTCGCGTGGGGTTCCGCCGGGCGGGTACCGACGCTGACCTGTCCCGCGGCGTTGAGCGCGGAGATATTGTTGCGGAAGACGTTGCCCTCGCCGTAGTGGATGTTGAGACCCTGGCTCGAGCAGCAGAACACGAGATTCTTTTCAATGAGCATATCCGACGAGCCCTCGTCGAGATAGATGCCCCAGCCGCCGTAACCGCCCTGCCCGGGATCGCACGCGACGTTGTGGATCACGTTATGGGTGATCTTCGTGCCGGGCTGCTTGTCGAGCGTGTAGATGCCGCCCATATCGGAAAGCCAGCCCTGCCCGATATTATAGATGAGATTGTAGCTGATATCGTTGTTGCGCGTGCCGCTCGATGCGTAGCTCCAGCTCCAGCCGCCGGAGACCGCGGTATAATACCCGTCGTGGATCTCGTTGTGCGTGACGCTGACGTTCCCCGCGTGGGTATACTGCACGCCGACGGCGTTGAAAAACACGCGCCCGTAGTTATAGATCAGGTTGTTATTGATCAGAATATCGCCGGTATAGGAGGGGTCGTCGTCGTATGCGACGGGTCCGCCGACGAATACGCCGGTCGCGGCAACGTCGCGGATCACGCAGTTCTCGACGCTGCAGTAACGTGAGCCCTCATAAAACTTGATCGCCGTGCCGCCGAGATTGCGGAATTCACAGCCGATGATATGGATCTGCTTTGCGTAGGTCGAGGTGAACACGCCCTCCACGTCATACGCCGCCTGCGAGGAATCCATGCCGAGCTGCGCGTGCCAGCTGTTATCTTTCGCGACGGCAAGCTCCCAGTCGGTGCACTCAAAGACGATGTTTTCAAACGTGATATCGCTAACGCTGTTGATGTCGACGAGCTTTGTGACCGCGGAAGCGGAAAGCCTTACAGACGCAGGATCCTCGCTGTCCTCGGGGACGTAATAAAGCTTTCTGCCCTCGGCGTCGAGATACCACTCGCCGGGCTCGTTCATTTCTGAAAACACGTTCTCGAAGTAGTAACGGTCGCCCGGCTGGATCCGCATCGTCGAGGGACGCGAGAGCTTGACTCTGCCGGTCGCGCTGTCGAAGCTTTCGGCGAACGCCATTTCATCGTGCCAGTAATGCAGGATGCGCACCGTCGGCTTGCCGACGTCGAAGACCTCCTTCGGGATATCGCCCGCCTTCGCGTTGAAGGACGTCTGACAGGTCGTGAATTCCCAGGGCGTCGTATCATCGGTATAAATCGAATCGTCGGTATTCACCGAGCCGACCTCAAGATATCCTTCGGCAGGGAACCGGGGCGTTCTGAGCCGCTCGCCGTCGCGGAACAGCGACTTTGCTTCGAGCAGCGGATCGCCCTTCTGCAGATCCTTCGTGAACACGCGCACGCCGTTGACCTTCTCGGTTTTGAAGCCCGTAACGGGATACGCGCCGGAGAAAACGACCTTCGCGCCCTTCGCGGCGGTATAGGTCACATTCTGCCGGTCCGAGGAATCGAACGAGACGGTCTCGTCGATATAATAGGAGCCCTCGGCGAAATACACAATGACTTCGCCCTCGCCGGAGATCGTCTTCGCCTTCTCCTTCGCGCCCGCGAGCGTCGCAAGCGGCGCTTCCTTCGCGCCGGAAGCGGTATCGTCGCCGGACGGCGAGACGTAGATCGCCGTGCTGCCCGTCTTCTCACCGACGGCAAAAACGGCGGGAGAACATACCCCTGCCGCAAGAAGTACGGAAAGCAGGATCCCGAGTAATTTCAGCTTTTTCATTTGTTATACACCCCGAAGACATACATATATCCAAGAATAACACAGAGCAGGAGGAATGTCAATAAATTCTGATTTGTCGATAAAGTCCCGAGTCCCGAGTCTCGAGTCCCGAGATACGTAAGGTAAGCTTGTGCGTCTTGGTAAAACAGCGGGAAACAATACGTTTTTCCATTTATTATTCTGACTGAAAATTATCGCCTC
>JAFRPB010000224.1 GCA_017429345.1 Clostridia bacterium
CAGGGATGTGAGATGTGAAATGTGAGATGTTAGATGTAAGATGTGAGATGTGACTTCAAGTTAAACTGAAATACTGAATCAATTATCAAAATCACGCCCCCGGAATTCAAAAAGCCGGGAATGCTTTATCCACACACTCCCGACTTATTCGCCTTATAGACTGACCCACATCGCGGGGCGTACGGCGCTGTGATTCGGAACAGCCACGATTCCTCGCTCCATTTCGCATTCGGTACATATGCGTCCGGAGCAGTCAACTGCCCTGTTCGTCGATCTGAGCAGCCAATAACAGTATCCGTCATTTTGCTGTGCGCCGCGCTTGTAGCAGTATTCGGTTCCCTTACACTGCCTTTCGGCGTCCGAGCTGAAGTATTTGTTTGCTTCCTCCTCGCTCAACAGAAAAATCCTGTCGCGTTTTACGCTTAGAATGTGTTTTTGTTCTTCGGCGGAAAATGCGGCCATAAACTTATCGTTAAGCCATTTTCTTGTGTTGCTTTCTTCCCATGTGGTTCCGTCGCAGAAACCGGAGAAAGGCATAAAGTCAAGAGCGTATTTGCTCAAAAGAAGCTTGCAGTCTCCCCGATCTGCCAGAACAAACCATTCAACAGGTTTTTTTTCGGTTTCCGATTGCTGCGGATAGACGCCGAACTTTTTGACTTCCCATCTTTGATAGATCGCTTCAAAGATTTTTTCCGCAGTGTCCTCATGAAAGTGTTCTATGATTTCTTTCGTTGAAAAACCAAAAGAAACATATTGTCCCGCAATACCCGGTCCGTCATAATAGAATCCCGTGAACATCAGAGCGGGGTTTGCGCCGTAAGCGATCATCATTTTCAGAATGTCAGTATATATATCTTTATATTTTTCCTCATCTTTCTCGGGATCCGTATCGCCGCAGCTCGTGTTTTTGCGAAATGGATCAGACATGCTGATATTATCGCTTGGTTTTTCGCTGAGAGAACAGAAAAACAGGAAAGGGGTGATCTTACACGCCCCGTTTCCGGGCGAACCGAAGCTGATGCCGTCAACAGTAAAATAAGTATTGGGATCAACGCCTGCGTCTAAAAGCAGCTCGATTTCTTCCGTTCTGAACGCCCGGCAGGCGCAGCATAACAACAGAGACTTTGTATCCGCGTCGAATTCATTGAAATGTACAAAAGCTTTTGACCAGAAGGCGTCGCTCCCGACCAAGTACTTCTTCTTTAAAACGTCAGGCAATTGTCTTATCATTTCGTAGTATATACCGGACAGGATCGTCACATCGGGCGTGATCGGCTCAAATGCGCGTCGGGGAACGGATGCGGTCGGTTGAGATGAAGAGACGGACTTTTCATTTTTCGGCGCGGTCGGGGCTGTCTGCTGCGGGGAAGACGCGGGGTCAACGTTCTTTTTTTTGTTATTTCCCACCAATATGATAACAGAGGCAATTAAATAGCTTATTGACAGAAGAAACCAGATCCATTCCGCGCTCTTTTCATTGATCTCAAACGCTTTTACTATTCCGGAACAGATGGTATAAAGAATCAAACAGATCAGAGTTATACCGATGATTTTAATCGCCTTGCCTGACTTCATAAGATTCCCTCTTTATTCTTTCGGATCGATCATTGCGGTTTTTCTCATAAGGTTATCTGCAAATTACCTCATTGGAAATTATACATTTTTTAAACAAACTGTCAAGGGAGTATTCTTGAAAAACAGATCCTTCAGACCATCAACACTGAGGGATCGGAGCGTTTATTATACTCGGTCGGGACGTCGGGCGCCCCTTTCACTCCGCTCTGCGAACTGTGCCGCCCAAACTTCTCATCTCTTATCTCTGAGGCAAAGCCGCACATCTCCGCACTCAGTTTACCCAACACGCAACACGCAACACGCAACACGCAACACGCAACACGCAAAACACAAAACGCAACACGCAAAACACAAAACGCAAAACGCAAAACACAAAACGCAAAACGCAACACGCAACACGCAAAACGCAACACGCAACACCCGGGAGGAACCACCATGGACTATGCAATCGAAACGAACGAGCTGACAAAACGCTATAAAAAAACGACGGCGCTTGACGGCGCGACGCTGCGGGTGCCGAAGGGCGCGATCTACGGTCTCGTCGGCAGGAACGGCGCGGGCAAGACCACGCTGATCCGCGTGCTCAACGACCTGCAGCGCCCGACCGACGGCGGCTACGCTCTGTTCGGCGTGCCGCACACCGACAAAAAGATCTCCGCCGTGCGCCGCCGTATCGGCGCGATCATCGAAGCTCCCGTGTTTTACGGGGATCTGACCGTGCTCGAAAATTTAAAACAGCAGTGCCGCATTCTCGGCATGCCGTCCTTTGCGCATCTGGACGGCATTATCGCGGAGACCGGGCTTTCGGAGCACGTCAAAAAGAAGCCGTCGAAGCTCTCGCAGGGGTACCGGCAGCGACTGGGGCTCGCAATGGCGCTCGCGGGCGAGCCGGATCTTCTGATCCTCGACGAGCCGATCAACAGCGTCGATCCGCAGGGCATCGTGGAGATCCGCGAGTTGCTTCTGCGTCTGAACCGCGAAAAGGGCGTGACGATGCTCATCTCGAGCCATATTCTCGACGAGCTCTCACGCGTCGCGACGGACTACGGTTTTCTTGAGCAGGGACGGATCGTGCGCGAGATGACCGCGCGGGAATTTGAGGCGAACGCGCGCAAATCCATGCGCGTCACGGTCTCCGACCCGGCGGCGCTCGCCGTCGCGCTGGAGGAGAAGGGGATCGAATACAAGATCCTGCCGGATAACGCCGCGGATATTTTCGGCGAGATTCCCGTCGGCGAGCTCGCCGCGCTGCTCTCGGCAGGCGGCTGCACGCTGCTGAACGTCACCGAACGGGACGAAACGCTCGAGAGCTTCTTTTTGAACCTGATGGGGGGCGCGCAATGAAAACGCTTCTTCGCGCGGACCTTGCCCGCTTTTTGCATGCGGGAAGACGGAAGGCGTTTATCGCGTTTACCGCGGCTGCTTTTGTCTTCAGCGTTGTTTCCCCTATGATCGGGTGGAACAGATGGTATTTTTATCACCCGGTCGGCTTTATCGACAGTTCGCAAATCGCGGAATATCCGGATGCGGGAAGCTGCGGAATCTCGGATAACACTTTTATATGGGTTGCCGCGTTTCTTTTTTTCTGCTTCTGCTGCATCGGCTTTATCAGCTCCGACCACGTCGACGATAAGAAGCGCGCCGGGTATTCCCCCTCACAGATCTGTTTCTGCCAGCTTGCCGCCGTGCTGATTCCCGCCGCCGCCTGCAGCCTGCTTCTGTTCGGGACGAATGCGGCGCTGAATCAGATCTTCGGCGGAGACTTCCTGCTGACCGGGCTTCTTTATAACGCACTCTGCCGTATCCTGCTGATCTCCTACAGCGTCGGGATCGCCTATGTGATCGGGATGTTTTGCAGACGAAGGACGTCGTTCGCCGTGCTCGTGCTGCTGCTTTGCATTCTTTTTAGCATCGGTTTTTTGTGCACGATCGAAAAGTCCGGCCACACCTTTGACGAGTTGGCTGAGTTGACTGACGGCGGCGTTCTGACCTTTGACGGATGGAATACGGCCGAAACAAATCCGTTGACCGAAGCCGGTTTTTATCTCTCGACGTTCTATCTTTTTTTGTGGAATACGGGGTTTGACACGGCGGAAGAAGCGCCTCTCATTCTCATCCCGGTCGGCGTGCTCGTTCTCTCCTTTACGGCGGGAGTTTTTGCGCTCAAACGTAAAGGCTCCGGCAGGAGAGCGTAAGGCGGCGTCGCCCGCCGGCTGCGGCGGACCCCGTCGGTGCGCATCCCGTATTCGGAAAACAGGAATTCAAACAGGTGACAGTGATGAAAAACCTTCTGCGCGCGGATCTTGCGATGATCTTCCGCGAAAAATTTTATTGGATTTCCGTTGCGGTATCGCTCGGCTTTGCGCTTCTCATGTTCTGCATGGGGCATACATACCCGCTGTTCGACCGTCGCGCCGGCACGCAGGATATGATCGGTTTTTTCGGAAACGCGATCATTTTTCCGTTTCTGATCTTCGCGGCGGCGCGGCATTTCTGCCGCGGCATACCCGACCGCGCGAACTGCGCGAAGCTTGCCGCAGGATACACAAGAACGCAGATCTTCTTCTCCCTGACGCTCAGCGGCCTTTGCGCTCTTGCGGTGCGGTACGCGATCTGGCTTTTGTTCGCGTTCGTCTGTACCGGCGCGAACCGCTTCGTGCTCCCCGCCGCGCTGCGGAACGAGGAGTTCGCCGCCGTGCCGACCCTTGACGGGATTGCGGCGGAGCTGTGGTACGCCGTGCCCGGGCCTTTGGTATATCTCGCGTTCTGCGTGATGCTCTGCGCGCTGACAAAGAAAAGGACCGCCGCAGCCATTCTGACGCTCGCCGCTCTCCTGACCGGCGTTTACGGCGCGCTGCTGCTGCCGTATATTTCCGAGATGTCGGAGGAATTTCGGGAGATCACCGAATCCGGGGATTCGGTCTTTGACGAAGAAGCCGTCAGCTTCCTCGAAAGCGAAGGAAGCGGCGACACGATCGGTATCGCTCGGAAATCCGCCGAATGGCTCGCATCCCTTTCCGATGCAGACCGAGAATACATCGTTTTCGCGGCGCGGCTGATCCCGTTCTATGGACGGATGGAGTATCAGGAATACGCGGACGACGTCTATAACCCGCGCCGGGCGGCGGAAAAGGGGGCACTGTACTGGGATTATACACAACAGGGATATTATCGCGGGACAGAGCCGGAGAACGTTCCCCCGCCGCCGAAACAGATTTTCGAACAATGCGCGTATCTTGCCGAGGCGGCGTTATGCTTCACGGTCGGCGCACTGGTTTTCCGAAAAAAAGGATTTACATAAAAGAGGGATTTTCTATGAAAACGCTTCTGCGCGCCGATTTCCGGCGGTATTATTCTTGTTATTTTTTCTATGTCTGCCTGACCGGCTGTTTTCTCCTGACCGCATATTTTTTCTTTCGCACAAAGCTGCAGCAGGTAGATTATATCCGCCAGCTCAGCGCGGGATCGCTCCTCATGAGCGCGCTCGGCGCGGTATCGATCCTCGGCGGCATATGGGGCAACGGGATCCTTTTTGCAACGCCCGTAGGCGTTGACGCGGCGCTTGCCGCCTTTTACGCGACGACCTTCGTGCGGAAGGAATTTTACGGGCAGGCGGCGAGATACAAGCTCGCGAAGGGATGCTCCCGCAGGTCGGTCTTCCTTTCTCTGATGACCGTCTGCGTGACGGGCGCGGTCGTGATGCGCTGCGCGAACGTGCTGTTCCTCGTTCTGCTCGCCGCGGTCTTCGAGCCGCTGTTGCTGCCGCTGTATCTGCCGGACGCCGGGGCGTTCCTGCTCTCGCTGGCGATCCTGCTGACGACGACGGCGGCGCTCGCCTGCTTTGCGGTCTTCGTATACTTTTGCCTGATGAAGCAGGGCTTTTATACGGTGCTGATCGTATTGACGCTCCTGCTGACGCTGTTCTGCGCGGCTGCGGAGCCGCTGAGTCTTTCGACTGCGCTCAGCGCGCCGGAATACTGCGTTGAGGCGGATATTTACGACGGGGACGCGGCATCCGGGGGAGCCGACGAAGCGGAGCGGCTGATCAAAAATCCGCAGTACGTTTCGGGCGTCCGCCGTGTATTGTATACCGTTCTTTACGACGGAACGCCGTGGGGACAGGAGGATCAGTTCGGCAGAAGCAATCGGATGCCGGACCGCGCGGGAGCTTTCCCGATCTGCAACGCCGTTTATATCGCGGCGTTTACCGCGGCGGGAGCGGCGGTGTTCCGAAAGAGGGAGCTGGGGTGAGCGGCGGTGCCGGATTCACGACAGAGCGGAGAGCGGAGATATGCGGCTGCGCCGCAGGTGCCGTTTCCCGGCAATGTGGGGTGTGAAGAGTGAAGTGTCGGAAGTCGCTGCGCGACCTGGATTTTTAGATAGTTGCCGGGTGACGGCAGTTCGGAGTTCGGAGATTAATAACGATTTCCGATATGTCGAATTTATACTTTGAGAGATGAGAGATAAGCGATAAGAAGCAACGTCGGTATCCCGTTTTCTGTCGAAGAGCTTCCGTCTTCCGTCCCACACCGTAAGACTCTGATTTCGACTCTCCGGTCGCATATCTCGATTCTCGTATCTCGGCTCTCAAATCTTGTATCTCGTCTCTTTGACTCTCGAATCTCGACTCTCGATTCTCGACTCTCGGGACTTTAAACAAAGGAGGAATCCGCATGCGTCAGCTGCTGAAAAGCGATCTCAGGCGCGTTTTGCGAAGCAAAGCGTTTCTGTTCTATTTTCTGACGCTCATTCTCGGTCCGCTGCTGTATCTTCTTACGACGCGGCTCGTTCCCGATCAGACCGCGTACTATCGGTCGCTCAGGGACTATATTCCGGGAGATCTGTGGAGCTCGTCGCTGTTGTTCTTTTTATTGTTTCTTCTGTTCTTTTTCTGTCTGTTCTTCTCCGCCGAACGCAAAAGAGGCGCGCTCGCAGCAAAAGCCGCCGCAGGGTATTCCCGCGCCGGGATCTTTCTTTCGTATTCCCTGACGCTCGGCGCCGCTGCGGTCTTCGGCGCCGCGGTATTCTACCTGCTCGTCACCTTCGTTTCGGCGCAGCCGGATATCATGATCCCGACAAGAGAACCGACGCTGCGGAAAAATCTGCCCGAGGCGCTTTGCGTCCTCGCGGCGGCAATCCTGTTTTCCGTATTGTTCACCGTGATCGGGTGTCTGACATCGCGCGGAGTCACGGCGGCGATGCTTTCGCTGCTGCTGCTCGGCGGTATGCTCGCGGGCAGAAACGCCGTCTCGACCGCGCAGCAGAAGAATCTGTCGATCTCGGCGGCGCAGGATATCTATGAAGAAAGAAATAACAGTTCCGATCCGAACAGTTTTTTTATAGAACAGAAAGAAAAAACCGACCGTCGGCTTCGGGCGATCCGGTTCGCGGGCGATCTGAATCCGCTGTTTCAGATGCGCGAGGTCGATATACTGACGTCGAAGGACGTAAGCGTACTGATCACGAAGAGTTATGACGCAAACACGCCGTATTCGACCGAGCCGACGCCGCGGATGCTGCGACTGCCGCTCATCACGCTGACGGAAGCCGCGGCGGCTGCGGGCGCGGGCGTTCTGATCTTCCGGAAAAAAGAATTTGCATAAGTGAGGAATTGAAGTGTTTTCTGCGCATGTCGGATTTTTTTCCGCGCGGGGCGCTGATCTCCGTGCTCGGGGTCGCCGCGTTCAACTGTTTTGCGACCTCGGTCGGAATGTGCGTTTTTCGCAGGCGCGCGCTGCCGGTGATCGCCGCATTCCTGATCGCGACGTACCTTCTCTCTTTCACCGTTTCGGCGAACACGCTCCGCGTCCGTCTGGAAGCGCCGGAAATGACGTATTTCAACACTGCGGACGATTCCGAAGAGGCGGACGGTTCCGCGCCGCAATACATCAAACCGATCTTCGAAAGCGATCTCGAGCTGAAAGAAAACCCGGACTACGTCGGCGGGGCGAAGCGCGTATTTCTGACCGTTATTTACGACTGCTTTTCTTGGACGCAGGATTATCAGTTTTCCTATAACGGATTTGACGCGCCGCCGCGGCAGTGGACGTTTCCGCTGTACAGCGCAGGCTGGATATTGCTTTTCAGTCTCTCCGGTGCGGCGGTATTCCGCCGCAGGGATCTTCTCTGAAAGGTCCCGCTGCATACAGAAAATAAATAAAGGATGTATTACGATGCCTGATATGATTCTGTATATTCTGCTCTGCATTTCGGCTGCCGTGATCGCCGTTCTTTGCGCAAGACTGATTTCTTTTCGGCGCTCTCTGCGCTCGGTCTGCGAACAGCTTGAGGCGCGCCTTGCGGAGGACTCGGGCGCGCCGATCGGCTGCGACGCGCGCGACAGATACCTTCTTCGCATGACGGAGCGCCTGAACGCGGCGCTCGCGACGCTCGCGGAACGCCGGGCGCAATATCTTTCCGGCGACGCGGAGGTCAAAAACGCGGTCACAAACATTTCGCACGACCTGCGCACGCCGCTGACCGCGATCGCGGGTTATACGGAGCTGATGAAAAAAGAACCGCTCTCGGAGCGGCAGACGGCGTATCTCGAACGGATCGCGGAACGCGCGCGGGCGATGACCGCGCTGACGGAAGAGCTTTTCCGTTATTCTATGTTGATCTCGAACGGGGAAGAACAAAAATCGGAGCCCGTCGATCTGTGCGCCGTGCTCGAGAGCTGTATCGCGGATCAGTATGAGAAGCTGAAGCAGAAGGGGATCGAACCCCTCGTCGAGCTGCCCGAGGGTCCGGTGATCCGCGAGCTCGACCGGGATGCGCTGACACGGGTATTCGGCAATATTCTGAATAACGCGGTCAAATACAGCGAAGGAGATCTCAGTATCGTTCTGACGGAGGACGGAAACGTGAGCTTTGCCAACGCCGCATCCGAGCTGACGCCGGTGGAGACTGCGAAGCTGTTCGACCGGTTTTACACCGTCGGCACAGGCAGGAATTCCACCGGACTCGGGCTGTCGATCGCAAAAACGCTCACAGAGAGAATGGGCGGCGGGATCGGCGCGGAGCTGACGGACGGGGTGCTGACGGTTTGGTGTAAATTCTGATTTATCGGGATGTTGGGCACACGGATTGTAGGGGTGGGCATGACCGCCCGCTTGCGTTTTGAGCCCCGTCCCTTACGGACGGGCTAAAAATGCAATATAGTCAAATCCGTTGTAAAATATACAATTTCGCCGCTTCGCCACCCCTGCCGTAAAGACAGGGGTGGCGAAGCGGCGATCGGGCGGTCATGCCCGCCCCTACAAATTGTCGCCCGAACGCCGCGGAAAACGCCCCGATAAATCAGAATTTACAAATACGCCCTCATCTTCACGCACAGCCGTTCTTCGGCTGCGATGAGCGTTTTCGCGAGCTTCTGCGCGCGCTCGTCCGCGGCGGCGTACTGATTGAGATATTTGCTCAGGGATTCGATTCCCATATTGCAGCCCTCGGTCATCAGCTTCGCGATCGTCGCGTCGGACTTCATCGCCGCCATGTTCAGCCCGGTTTTCATTTTCGACATGCCCTTCGCGATCGGGTTCGGCGCTTTTCCGTCGACGCCGCGCGAGGCAAGTTCCCGCTGGATCTCGTCGCGAAGGCCCTCATGCTCCGCCTTGCAGGCGTTCAGAAATTCCCGCAGCTCGTCGCTGCGCACGTCGTCGAGCACGTCTGTGATCGAATCGACGCCCATCTGCACCCCCGCGTCGCACTCCCTGAGAAGCTTTACGCTGTCGTTTTCATTGTGTTCCATACGCTGACCGCCTTTCGTTGTTCTTTCTGACAGTATCTGCGAAAAGCGGCGGTTTATTCACAGACGATCGGAAAAATCCTGTTTTTTCCCGATCGCGCGGATCACGGCAAAAAAGCAGACCCCGAAAAAATACGACCCCGACATCGTCGGAGCCGTATTTATATTTGCGTTTATTTTTCGTCGTCGGGTTTTCGAATTCACCGTTACGCCGCAACGGCAATCTTTTTCACGGGCATCGGCTCAAGCTTCGCAGCGATCCGCAGGATCATACGCGCATCCGCGGACTTGATTTTTCCGTCGCCGCTCAGATCGCCGATCGCGGTCTCCTCGTCCGTGAACGTCAGCAGCCGCGCAGACGAGCGGAGAACCAGACGCGCGTCTTTTGAATTGACCTTGCCGTCCATATTCACGTCGCCGAGCAGGATATATTTATAGTTCGTCTGATCTTCGCGCAGCTTCGCGCCGCAGTTGTCGCACACGCCGTCGTCGTTGTTGTCTACGTGACCGAGCGGATCGAGCTTTTTCTGCGCCTCAAGCACTTCATTACAGACCTCGCAAACCGTGCCGTCGGACAGGCCGGGCTCCTCGCAGGTGGGAGCCTTGCCGGGCAGAACGACGGGCGAATGCATCGTCTTCGCGATGCTTTCGGCTTTTGTCGCGCCGCAGACGGTGCAGGTAAAGGTCTTCTCGCCCTCCTTCGAGCAGGTTGCGGGTCGCGTCACCTTGCCGCCGTCCCATTTATGCGCTTCCTGCTCGGATTCGCCGCATTTCGTGCAGACGCGCTGATGATTTTTTCCGTCCGCGTTTTTCCACTCGCCCCATACGTGCTCACATACGAGCTTTATACCGCAGTTGTCGCACTTGCCGTCGCCGTCGTTGTCGGCGTGACCGAGCGCGGGGATCGGTTCTTCTTTTGTCGCACCGCAAACGGTACAGGAGAAGGTCTTTTCACCTTCCTCTACACAGGAAGCCTCTGTTGTAACGGTACCGTTATCCCATTTATGATTTTCGGTCTCAACATGGGAATCATCATTGGCACACACACGCTGATGCTGCTCGCCGTTAAGCTCTTCCCAATCACCGAAGTCATGACCGAGCGCCGGAATCGGCTCGGTTTTCGTTTCACCGCAGACAGTACAGGTGAACAGCTTTTCGCCTTTTTCCGTGCAGGTGGGATCTTTCGTCTGCTCGCCGTCGTTCCAGGTGTGCTCGTGGGCGGGTTCATCGAAACAAATTTGATACTTACCTTTATAATTCCAATAATCATGATACGCATCAATCAACAAATAATACGTGCCGTTGTTACAATTTAAATAATACGTAATAATAGGGCAAGCAGTTCAAGTCTCTAATTCCGGTAAGCAGAATTTTCGATCTTTTCCACTGTTAAGCAGCGTATAAATTCGGCATTTCGGCATTTCGGCAATCGGTCATCGAATAATCTCCGTTCTCAGCCTTCAGGTTTGCAATAGACAGTCAATGGTCGCGCAACCGGCAACTTATCTATAATCAAATCGCGCAGCGATTTGTTCGTGACCCTTTGTCAAGGACAATTTTTAAAGTGAATAGTATAAATCCACTTTTTTGTGATATAATGGTTCCCGCTTTACCGTCAGGGAGGA
>JAFRPB010000225.1 GCA_017429345.1 Clostridia bacterium
AGGAGCCGACCACCGCAGAGCCGACCACCGCAGAGCCGACAACTGAGGAGCCGACGACCGAGGAACCGACGACTGCGGAACCGACCACCGCGGAACCGACGACTGAGGAGCCGACCACCGCAGAGCCGACCACCGCAGAGCCGACCACCGCAGAGCCGACCACCGCGGAACCGACAACCAGGGAACCGATGACGACCGAACCGACAACGGCAGAACCGACGACGACCGAGCCGACAACGGCAGAACCGACGACCGAGGAACCGACGACGACCGAGCCGACAACAGAACTGCCGGACGATAAAACGTATTATTACGGTGATGTGGATCTCGACGGCAAGATCAAGGCGGGCGACGCGCGAAGGATCCTGCGCCATGCCGCAAAGGTCGAGCTGCTGACGGACGCGTTCGCTCTGAAGCTTGCGGATCTCGATCACAACGGCAAGGTCAACGCCGCGGACGCGCGACGTGCGCTGCGCGCGGCGAGCCGTGTGGATCCGACGCAAAAATACAACGACGCGGGGAGCGCCGCAGCGGCCAGCCCCGCCACAGCGGCGCTCCGCAGAAAAGAATCGGCGACGAAGGTAAAATCCGTTTTCCGCCGGTAGAAAGAGTCCGAAAATACGGCGATCTCCGCACCGGATAAAACCGATCCGATCCCGGTCGAAGTTTGGAAAAACGGCGACGAGGCAAACCGCATGTATTTATACGTCAGCGCGGATGACGACGGGACAGAGGTTGTTTTTTACAGGAGCGATGAGGAATACGTCGAGTGTTTCACCGCAAACCACGATGAATTCGGCCTTGGGCTGTTAATTGAGTATTGAGTATGAATACGAATTGTTTACACCGCCGCCCCGCCGTTTTTATTCACGGCCTGTTCGGCTGGGGCGAGGGCGACGGACTGGAAAAGAATTATCATTACTGGGGCTTCGGCGGCAGAGAACGGGATCTTCTCGGCTACCTGCGGCGCTGCCGGTTTGAGGTTTTCGCCCCGTCTCTCGGCCCGGTCACGGGCGCGTGGGACCGCTCCTGTGAGCTTTGGGCTTACCTCAAAGGCGGACGCGTGGATTACGGGAAAGTGCACAGTGAGAAATTCGGCCACGCCCGCTTCGGCAGGGCCTATCCGGGCGTTCTGAAGGATTGGGGGACCCCGGGCGCTCATGAGAAGATCGACCTGATCGCCCATTCCTTCGGCGGGATGAACGCGCTTGTATTCTCTGAGCTGATTCTGCACGGCAGCCGCGAAGAGCGGGAAGGCACGCCCGAAGACGAGCTCTCCGATCTGTTCCGGGAGAATAAAAAAGAAAAGATCCGGTCGGTAACGACTGTTTCCGGCGTGATCAACGGCACGACCTTTGCCGATTCTCTGGGCGAAAAAGGCATGAAAACCGTGGTTTCCGCCGTATTCGGCGTATCCGCGCTGATCGGCTGGTCGCCGCTGATGAAGCTTTACGATATGTATCTCGATCCGTGGGACGTGACCTCCGCGCCGGGAAACCGCTCAGAGACCGGCTGATCCCGCCGACGAAGGCGCTGCGCGGCATTCGCGAATACAACGCGCACCGGCTCGACAACGTGGGCTTCGAAATGCAGCTTGCCACGGCGCATGAGATCAATTCTCACATCGATACCGATCCCGAAGTCTATTATTTCGCACGGCGCGCCTGCCGCACGCACGACGACGGAAAGGGTCGTCAGGTGCCGAACCGGGATATGAGAAAAATTCTGAAGGTGTGGAGCACGATCATCGGCAGATACCGCCCGGAACGCCTGAAGGAATACGGGTTTGACGATTCGTGGCTGCCTTCGGACGGTATCGTGAACGTCCGCGGTCACTCTTCGCCCGTTTCCGCGCCCGCCGCGGACGGAACGGGCGTATCGGAATTCCGGCCCGGCGTGTGGTATAATATGCCGGTGGAGGATAAGCACCATATGTCCTGGGTAGGCATCGGCGAGGATCCGAAAGCGTTCTTCGGGTACTACCGAGAAATGCTCGAAGCGCTTCAGAAACTGGAATGACGATAAAAATCAAAATCAAATCAAACGGAAACGCCGCAGAACGCGCGCGCGTTTCAGGGTAAAAAAAACAACCTTCGCGGCCGAAGGTTGTTTCAGACTGTCGATAAAGCGGCAAAACCATTTGCAGTGTTATTATTCAATAGAAAAATCAACAAAATCGTCAATAATCTGAAACGATAGAATCAGGAATAACGGAAGGAAAGCTCAAACAGCTGCAAATTATCCGTGTTTTCAGCCACTCGCGGTACCTTTGTACAGCTTCGGACTGAAAACACGGATTTTTGCTCGCTCTCTCGGCAGTCTGCCGGCTTATTTTTTACATCATCGCGGATAAAATCACGTCGAGCGTGTAGCTGCAGACCGCGTCGAGCGATCCGGCCTCGAATACGGCGCTGCCGGCGAACTGTTTATTCATTTCCTCCAATTTTTCCTCGGCCTTTTCCTGACCGAGCGTATCGCGGATCTCCGTTTTCCATGCAGGCTCGTCGGCAAGACCGACGAAATACATGACGTGATAACCGAACTGCGTCTCAATAATGCCCGTGTCGCCCGCCTTGCGGCTTTCATCGTAAGCCCATTCCTCGAACTGCTGCACGAACTGTCCCTTTTCAACGTCGGCGTAAAGACCGCCCTCGCCGCCGCCGGCGGTCGTGGACGCGGTGTCGTCGCTGTGCTCGTCGGCAAGCGCGGCGAAGCTCGCCTCGGTCTTGTCGCTCTTGTTGAACTCGGCAAGATACTGCTCGGCAAGCTTCCGAGCCTCTTCCTTTGAGCGGTAATCCGATTCCGCGGGCGCCGTTGCGCCGTCCTCGGGATTATAATCCTCCTCATAGGTCACGAGCAGATGCCGCACGGAGGGCAGCCGATCCTCGTTTCTGCCGGCAAGCCCGGTAAGATAGATCACATAAATATACTGCGTAGTGGCAAAGGAAGCGATATCCCCCGTTTTTCTCGCCGCGTCAAAGCACCATTCCGCGGCGTCCGAGCTGATATACTGATCAAACGTGTCGTAATCGATGCCGGAGATCTTCGTGCTGTCCTCCGACGAGAACGTGTCGGGATCGAGCTGAGCCGCGCCGGAGATAAAGTCCTCTTCGGTCTTGATGCCGGCGATAAAATCGTCCGCGACCTTCTGCTGCGCCTCGGCGTCGGTCGTACCGTCGTCGTTATAAGTGACGGTCAGACGGAACAGTCTGCCCGAAACCGTATTGAAGCTGTTTTTATTTTCGTTGTAATACGCTTCGATCTGCTCGTCGGTGATCCCGTTTTTCGTATCTTCGGTTACGGAATCCTCGTATTTCTGCGCGAGAAGCTGATCACGCATGATCTTTGTCAGAATAAACGCGTTGACGCCTTCGCCGAACTGCGCCTCAATATACTGATCGAGCGTCATATCGTAATTCAGCGCCGATTCCTCGGCAGAGGCGATGCTCTCCGTAAGATAAGACTCATCTTCCTCATCAAGCGTTTTGCCTGCCTGCTCGGCGAGACTGCAGAAATAGGCGTACTGCTCGATCGCGGAAACAGCCATCTGCCGGAAAGCCTCCGCGAAGGTGATCTTGTTGCCGTCGTCGTCCTGGGTATACTGCTCCTCGGGCGAGAGCGTATAATCAAAGCCCGTCATGAGCTTGCCGTAGCCTTCGCCGTAGGAATAATCGTAATAATACGCCTGCTGATAAGTGTTGAAGAAAATCGAATTATAAAAATAGCTGAATTCCGCGGCGGTATATCCCCTGCCGTTCGCCGTGATCACGCGGTCGTAAAGCCCGACGCCGGCGTTCGCGAGCGTCGGCGAAGCGTTTTCGGAGGAACCGAGCAGCGCGCGAAGCTGTTTTTTCGCCTCGGGAAGCGCCTGTTCGCCGCCGGGCGCAAGCAGCATCTCCCTGACGTCCGCGGCGGTGAGCTTGCCGTCGCCGTTCAGATCATTCGCGGATACGGCCGCCGGCGCGGCGGACTCGGTCGCGCCCGTTTCCCCGGCAGCGGCGGAAACCGCAGCCGTAAGGCAGATCGTCAGCGCGAGCAGCAGCGAAACCGCTTTCACAATTACGTTTTTCATTTCATTCACCTTTCTTTGCCTGTTCGAGAAGCTTCTCATACTCTTCTTTATACTTATCACGCTCGGACTTGATCCTCGCGGCGTCGTCGAGATAAGCCCTGAGCTGATCCTTTATGTTGTTGAGGATACTTTCCTTGCGCCGGTTTTCCTCCGCGTATTCCATGGCGGTCAGAACCGCCGCCTGAAAACCGGTCACGTTCGTGTTGTCGGTATACTTTCGGATGCGGGCCTCGGTATCGTCGGCGATGGAACGGATATACTCCTCGCTGTCGCCGGTGCAGATGCGAAACTCCGCGCCGCAGACAAAAAACCGCACGTTTTTCTTTTCCAAAACAAACGCTCCTTTCACCGGATAAAATCGGGAGATATAATATAATAAATTATTATACAACATTTTTCCGTCTTTTACAAGTCAAAGAAAAAATATTTTCAATGCTGCAAGAAGAGAAATATACAGCGAAAAAATTTCCGTCCGCGGGAAACAGTTTTCCGAATAAAACCGCGCGCAGCAACAAACAATACAGATGAGTGAACGCGCCTTTTTATCTCACCGATCCCGATTCGGCGGTTCCGACGCGGATCACACACATTTCAGAAAGGAGCAAATCATATGATAGACAGAATTGCGCTGATCGTCACGATCGTCGGCGCGCTGAACTGGGGGCTGATCGGGCTTTTCAAGTTTGACGCGGTCGCGTGGCTCTGCGGCGGACAGGCCGCCATCGTCAGCAGGATCATTTATACCCTCGTCGCCCTCGCCGGTATCTGGTGCATCTCAATGCTGTTCAGAGAAAACGAAGTATTGAATAAAAAGGTCGAGGCGTAAGCGCAGATTCGGATATCGGGGATCGGGGATCGGATTTCGGGCTCCGAGCTCCGACGTCCGGGCTCCGGTGAGTATAATATACGCTCTGCGCTGCGGAATGACGTTATGTATATTTCACCGGGGCGGAAGTCGGATATCGGATATCGGGGATCGGATCATGATTCCTCGGTTCTCGATTCTCGTTTCTCGGATCTCGTATCTCGGAATTCGATTTCACGATCTCGCGACTTCACGATCTCGCGACTTCACGACTGCTGATTGCCGATTGCCGAACAACGATCTCCGAAGACCTGACGGGCGGTACATGCCCGCCCCTACAGACAGTGCGCCCGACGCGCACTTTACGAAAAACACAAAACGCAAAACAACAAAGCGGCAGGGCGGGGAGCGAACGCTCCCGCCCCGCCGCTTTGTCACACCGCAGATCAATATTTCATATCGTTGATGCGGACATGGTTTTCCATGCAGGCGGAGAGATTCATGGCGACAACGACTTTTATTGCGCCGGTAATATAGCAGGGCGCGGTGTATTCAACCTCTGTCGCGTGATTTGCGGCCTTGTCGAAGGTCATAACCACAGTGCAGTTTTTATAGTCAAGCTGCAGCTCCTGCACCGAAGCGCCGGGAATCTGCGCGGTCTCGCTGTCGAGCGTTTTCACAAGCTCGGTCCGGGACATGCAGGGAAAGATTCCCCCGACAGCCGAGGAGCACGCGCCAGTCGCCGGGTCCATAGGCTCGGAATTCCGCTCGTCGTTCAGCGTAATCGTGATTGTCGCGGTACCGTCGCCGTTGTCGATCCATCGCGCGGATTTAACCGCAACCGCGTCGGTCAGTCCGCAGCCCACGCCGGCGGAGTTGACGGGCGGGATCTGTTTGCCCGCATCGTCGCGGTCGTCCTGCAGCTCCGCTTTGTCCTCGCCCTGAATCACGTCGTCGATGACGCTTCTGACGATATTTGTTACAGAACCGACGTCAAACGCAGAGAGGGTCATCCAGTCCAGCTTGTCGTAGGTTTTGACAGTCTTTTTGGTGTTGTCCATGACCTCTTTATATTTCGCGAGGATCTCCGCGTTTGTTTTCGAGAGCGTTTCTCCCTGCCCCGCGGGAGGAGCGACGGTCGTCGGTTCGGTCGCTCGGGTTGTCGTCGGCTCCGTCGGTTCTACGGGCGTCGGCTCCGTCGGTTCTACGGGCGTCGGCTCCGTCGGTTCTACGGTCGTCGGTTCCGTCGCTCGGGCGGTCGTCGGCTCCGATGCGCCGTCATAGCGAAAATCGTCATAGTCGCTGCAGACGGTAACCGAAACGCGGCCGTTGATTTTCAGAACGACGGCGCGCATCTGTACGTCGGCGCGCACGGGCGCGCGGCGCAGGATCGACACGGCGCGTCCGGTCGCGGCGTCGTAAGTGCATGAGATCGTGCAGCCGCTGTAGGTCAGCCCGGTCAACTCCGCCGACGCGTAAGGAATTTTCGCTGCGTAATGCATGACCGTGAAATCGACGTCGGACCGATCCGCGACGGGGAACAGCCGTCCCGCCGCAGAGGCGCACCTGCCGGTCGCCCGCTCGTAAGGCGCGGGGTCTTTCTCGTCTTTCAATATCAGCGTGATCGTCACGGTGCCGTCGCCGTTGTCGCGTTTTTCCGAAGAGAGGATCGCGGACGCGTCCGGCAGCGCCCCGTAGGGCGGCAGGGCTTCCGGATCGGCGGAACGCGTTTTCGCGGCGTCATCCTTCGCGCGAAGCGCTTCGTCAATATATTCCTGCGCGACCCCTCCGGCGAGGCTTGTGAAGCTCCCGAGATCGAGCTCGTTCAGCTCGTCCCATTCCGTCAGCGAGAAGGCTCTGACCTGCGCCTTTGTAACGCGCATTACTTCGCCGAATTCAGCGAGCAGCTCCGCGTTGCGCGCGGATTCGGCGCTTTCTTCGCTCGTCGGTTCCGCCGTCGCGTCGGACGTATTTACCTGTTCGGAGACCGCCGCCTGCGTAGTCGAAGCAAGTGTATCCGGCGGCGTTGTCGTCGCCTCGTCTGTTGCGGGCTGATCCGTCGGATCTGTCGAAGCGCCGGGGCGCTCGCCCTTGCGCAGCGGGTCGAGCCGGCTCGCGACCCTGAGCGCGAGGCGCGCGTCCGCAGCGCTGATCTTTTCGTTTCCGTCCATATCCGCGAGGATCAGCGCTGTCTGCGAGGTCAGCATTTCCACCTTCGCGGCGTGGCGCAGGATCAGCCGCGCGTCGTTCGCGCGCACCGCGCCGTCCAGATCCGCGTCGCCGAAAAACGACGCCTCGGGCGGGATCTCGACGGCGAGCGCCGGAACCGCCGCAAAGACAACGGCCAGCGCCAGCAAAACGGATAATAATAAAGCGATTTTTTTCATAACGGATCTCCTGTCGGATGGTCTTTTTCATGGGATGGTATCTCTTTTCCACGAAATCATAATACGTCCGACAACGGAAAAAGTCAAGAAACGTTTTTGCGACGATCGTTTTTCCGGTCGCCGGAGTACGGAACCCGAAGCCGCCGCAATTCATATACAGAGCGTCCGCAACGCTTCACGGCTCAAGATAATCGTCGGGATCGAACCAGCTTTTCATATTGAAGCCCGACAAAAATTCCCTGTACTGCACGGGCATACTTGCGCGGTAATCGATCAGATGCGCAATAAGACCCGTCTGCCGCATCGTCTCGCCGAGCGACAGCTCCCCGGCAAGATAACGCGCGCGGATCTTCATACACTCCCTGCCTTTTTCCGTATAGTCGTGCGTGAGCTCGGACCACTGCGAATTGATATAATTGTCAAGCAGAAGCTCGATTTCTGCTGTCTTCGTCTGTTCGTCGGGCGGGAATTGCTTTTCGGCCGCCTCAAGCGTCTGCATCAACGCGTCCGCCGTGCCGCGGAAGCCGCAGTTTTCCTCGATCTGCCGCGCATATTCGTAACCGTGCACGGCCTCGATCGGCGCAAGGAATTGATACATATAGCTTCGATATTCGTCGATCGCCGCCCGAAGCGCTTCTTTTTCGGCGACGACCGCTTCATAGGAATCATAGCTCTGCTTCAATTGATAGAAAAACGGTTCGGGATCGCAGTCCTCCACGCTGTCGTAAAGGGGCGTTCCAGTGCCGTCGGTCGATCTTTCGCCTTCGGCGGCGGGTTTCTGTGCACGCAGAGGAAACAGACGGAAACAGACCGCCGCAGCGGCGGCAGCGATCAGCACAGACAGTATAACGATCATTCTTGTTCTTTTCATCTGCATCATCCCCCGTTCCGTCACCGTGCGGGATCGGGCTCAATCCGCGCCGTCCGCCGGGACGGACAGGAAAGCATCGGCGGCTTTTATCAAAACGTCCTTCTCGGCGTATATGACTTTCCCGTTTTGCTCGAGCGCTTCTATGATCCCGTCGATGCGGGCTTTGCCCTCTGAAGAAAGGCAGATTTTCAGGATAGACATGGGTTCGCCGACCTCGATAAGCTTTCCGAGATCCGGGAACGCCGCAAGATCTTCGTCAGAGACGTCGTCTTTCGTCAGAACTTTTCTGCCGTCAAAAATACATTCGATATCCTCGATATACCGTGCCGGGGACAGCGTTTCGCCGTACTCATCCGTAAAAGAATACGCTTCCTTTTGCAGCATTTCCGCTTTATCGGACGTTCTGACGCCGATCAGGACCGCCGCGATATCGCTCTCATATCCGTCCGGACCGGCGCAGCGGAACGTGAACTCGATCGGCTCGTACGCATGACCGGGCGGATCGTTCGACAGCTCGATCTTCACGAAGTATTCCCCCACTGCCGAAGCGGTAAAGGAGAAATATTCCCCCGGGATGGGATCGTCATCCCCGACCGGCTCCGTACCGACCGTCTGCGAGGATACGCGCACGCCGTCAACGGCTTCGGGCGCTTCCCCGTTGACCGTGACCCGGATACGGTCTGCCCGGAAGGGGCCGATCTCAATCGTTTCGCCCGCTTCCGCAAGGATCTCCTCCGTTTTTGAAAAGACCAGATTCCAGATGAAGGGCAGCTCCTCGATCCGGGCGGCGTGCCGCAGGATCATGCGGGCGTCCGCGGAAGTGACGAGCAGATCGTAATTCACGTCGGCGGCGTCTGCCCGGTCGTCTGCTAAGCGTTCGAGTTTTGCCGCGGCGCGGAGCGCCCCTCTCGCGTCAAGGGAATCGACCCTGCCGTCGCCGTTGATATCGCCCGTGCCGTGCTCTTTCAGCGATTTTCGGAACAGTTTATCGCCGTCGTCGTCGGCAAGCCCGCCGATGCGGTCCCCGATCGGAACGTATGCGGGATCAGGCGCTTCGTCTGCGGAAATATGATGAACCTCGTCGTATTCCGACAGCGCGCTTCCGTTTATTTCCGCATTGACCGCCGACGCGGGGAACGCCGCAAAAACGGCGGACAGCGCCAGCAGCACGGCAAGCACTGTTGCGATCTTTTTCATAACGAGCTCCTTTTTCAAAATGATCTTTCCAATATATAAGTCGTAAAAAACGGTTTATATTACGTGAAAAATAAAAATTCTTACGTCTTTCATTACGCATACTGCATTGACGCAAAAAAGTCACTGACCGCCGACGTCGTACGGCGCAATCGTCAGACCGGTCACGGCGTCAGCTTTCGCGGCAGACGGCTCCCGGTTTTCTCCGACAGCGCTAACGCCGCTTTATCGGATTATTTGTCGATCACACCGCTTCGAGAATTTTTGCAACGACCCAACGATCGCCGTCATCTTTCTTGATTTTCCAATAACAGAGCACCGGGTTGTCCCGATCCCCCGCAGCATGGAGCATGGATCCGGCGGAATCAAACCTGTTGACGTAATAAGCCGCCCAGATATATCCCGTTTTATGATAAATGTTTGCAGTGATCAGCGTTACGCCGCAGCGGACCTCACGGATCGGTTTTTCCTCCGAGAACATATAATACCTGCTTAATTCCCCGACGTTCGGATCCGCGTTTTCCGCCGCGCCCGTATACGCCAGCACTTTTTCGGCATCGGCGACGATCTGCTCCGCAACGGCTCTGTCCTCCGCGGAGCATTCATGATCGATCGTAACGTACGCCGCGCCGAAATAGCCTTTATACGGGGCGTACAAAAGATAGTTTTCTCCGTGATGAAAACCGCATCCCGAGAATTGCATGAAAGATGCAATAACAATCAGAACGCAAAGGATTCTATTTTTCATAAAACCGTCCTGCTTCCTTTGTTTAAACGACCGCTCCGGTTCTCGTTTTTTATTGGACGGCGCGATCTGCTCTCTGATATAATCTTAGCCCAAACGACGGCAAAGGTCAAGCAGGGATCCGTTGCGGGAGCTTGTAAATTCTGATTTGTCGCGCAGCGACAAATCAGAATTTACAGGCATTAGGCATTGGGCATTAGGCAATAGACCTGTTAAACATACGCTGTGCGTCTCGGTTGTTACCTAATGCCTATTGCCTGCTGCCTATTGCCTTTTATCCCGACAAATCAGAATTTACATACCGGGGACGAACGGCTCGATCTTTGCCGCTGCGCGCAGGACCGCGCGCGCGTCGCGGGCTTTGATCTTGCCGTCGAAGTCCGTATCCGCGGCGGCGATGAGAAATTCGTATCCGACGTTTGCAAGCGTCTCGGTCTCCGGCGCGCGCTTCCCGAACTGCGTCAGTCCCGCCGCGCACCACAGCACGAGCCGCGCGTCGCTTGCCTGCACCTTTCCGTCGCAGTTGAGATCGCCGAGCAGCGCAATCCCGAGCAGCGGGTCGGGTCCCTCGGGATCGTCTTCCGCGCTGCGCACGCGGTCTTCGGTCGCGATCGGATCCGATCCGACCGAACGGACATAGGGATATACCGGATACGGCTCGGTGCTTCCCTGCGGGATCACGCGGAAGGTATTTTCGACACGGTACGGGATCAGATCCGGACAGGCGGCGGTGAATTCGTCGCCGGTCATCGGCCGCAGAAGCACGAGCAGATCGCCCTCGAGCAAACGGCATTCGTTTTGCGGCAGCCCCGCGATCTCGATCCCGTTCTGCGTCGGATCCTGTTCAGATGCCGCGCCGGAAACAGAATCGGGGAAAAGCGCTTCGCCGGCGGAAATATACAGGACTTCGTCGTATTCCGACAGCGTCAGCACGTCCTTTTTCTGCGCCTCGCACAAAATGACGGGGGTCAGCGTGGAGATTTCGACGACCGTTGCAAACCCGCCGATCTTTTCCGCAAAGCCCCGGTTCAGGGCGGCGTAAAATTCCTCAGCGGCGTTAACGAGCGAAGCCCTCACGTCCTTTGGCTCGCCGTCGTCCGCGTGGGCGTTCATATAACTTCTTTCATCGAAATGCTCCGTCAGCTCGACGGCGATCAGGAACCGATCCCCGTCGTCTGCGGACAAGAGCCTTTCATACAGCGCGCCCTCGATTTTTTCGGTATTGACCGCCGACGCGGGGATCGCCGCGAAAACGGCGGACAGCGCCAGCACTGCGGATAAGAATAAAGCGATTTTTTTCATAATGAGACTCCTTTCCGTCGTCGATTTTATAAAATACAGTGAACAGTGATCGGTGAACGGTTTTATTCTGTTCTCTGCTCTCCGTTTGCAAAAATCTGATTTATTGCAGAGCGTAAATCAAATTTTTAATTATTAAGCGCCATATCTGCCGAAACAAGGTCATACACGGAGAAAAACCGCTCCACATCATTTGCATTGCCTTTATATAGGCCAATAGTATTATAACCCTTTTCAGTGTTTCCGTAATAACCGATAAAAACGAGATTTGGATCGGACAACATCATAAATTGGTCCTTGCCTGTTATTGACACCTCAAACGGTACAATATTGCTGCGTTCTGCAAAATCATTTGCCAGACCGTAGCGATCGCCTGTTCTCGCAGCCAATTGCAAAATTCTTCTCGCTTCCGATGTCGTTAGTTTCCCATTGCCGTCAAAATCACATGCTGATAAGCATAATGTATCCGCAGGATCGTCCATTTTCGCCGCTATTCGCAAAACTTTACGCGCGTCTGAGGCGGATATGATCCCATTCTTGTCTATATCTCCTATTACGGCGATGTATAAGCGACTGTCATCCGCAGACAAGGTGTCTCCGGTGCTGATCCTCCCGACTTTCTTCATGGAACAGCTGATATTTGTATCATTCCCTTCATCCGATAAAATGGGCAGGAGGGTGTCGCAATAATATTGAGCCATCTCTGCAGAAATATAAACAATGTTATCAATGAAAGCAATTTCTATGTCTTCGTTAATTGCATTCGCTTTTGGTATAACGCTGATGCAGAATAATAAAAGAAATGTCAAAAACAATACTGTATTTGCTTTTTTCATTCTGATTTACTCCTTTTTGTTATATTCTCCCTGCATTCGTTTCGGAAGAAACAACAGCTGCATATGAGGCATATAGGCTTAAGCTATCGCGTCGCACATGTTCCGAAGAAAGTTGTATGTCGCACAGATGAAGCGGACAATGTTTGCGAAAAGTCCGTTCCCGGTGTAGATAGAAGCAGAGCTCGCCTTGGATCGGGCTGTTCGAAGTTGTGAACGTAAATGAAGAGGAAGATAAAAGGGGAAACTTTCCTATGTGTAAAAAGTGAACCATTATTTCAGATAGTCAATATTTGTGCCGACAAAAACCATATCATTGAATTCGTTCAGATCGACGGATACAGAAACAAGTATATCCGCATCTCCGTATTTATCGGTAATCATGATAAACGGATCTGAATAATCTACAGTCTCTTTAATAATCGGGTCCTGCATCCCCAGGGGAAGTTTGAATTCAAAATCTGTCAACTCTTTATATTTAATTCCTGTTTCTTCTTTCTCTGCGGGGAACTTAATGAATTGATAAGAATTCGTGACTGTTATATGGTTTCCTTCTTCAGTGCAAATAAAAAAGCGTAAAGTAAAGTAGTATTCGCAAATTGAAAGGTTTATTTTGTCAGGTTCTAATGGGTTACCATTGTTATACAATGTTTGAATACCGTTTTCCTGAAGCAATTCAATTGTCCTATCAAAGGAAGAAGAATACTTTTCCGGGATATTCTGTGGTACAGTCGGTGACTTGATAAAATCAGTGACTTGTGAATAATTTTCAAAGTTTATTGTATAAGGAGTTTCGTCTTGAGCAGGCGGTTCTTCCGTAATATCGTTCTGATATTTTTCAATATTATCAAGCCGCGCAGCGCACCTTAAAAGGATCCTTGCATCAGAAGAGGTTATTTTTCCGTCGCCGTTAATATCACCGAACATGCTATCTTTATTTGCTGCCATAATTTGCATTGTTGAAATCATCAAAATAACAGCAAGTACAAAAGCTGCAATAACTGACACTGTTTTTTTCACACTAATACCTCCAAGTTTTATATATGTTATTTGATTCCTGAATCATATCATCGTCCGGTTCAGCAGGCGGTAAAGAAAAGAGAAAGATTCGGTAAAAACTATCGGCTGCAAAGTCCGATTCTGCGGGACGCAATCATTCAAGCCGTCATTTTCGTCACCTTCTTTTTTTAAAAGATCCTTCTATATATAAGTCGAAAAAAAACGGCGTTTATTAACGTAAAAATGAAAAAATTTTTCGGATAACCCGCAAAAAACAGATCAACTTCTGTTTTTATCATACATCATCCGGAACGGTTTGCGGGGAAATCGGCAAAAACGACGTAAAAAACGGCAAAAATGATCAAGCTGTCTGCGGGTGATCCGTATTCATCATACCGCCGGGGACCGCGCCGCGCAATACTCCGCGTCGAAATGCGGATTTTTCGCGTCGAAATGCGGTTTTTTATCGAGCTCCTATCTCCGAACTCCGATTTCCGGTGTATAGAACATACGCTCTGCGCAACATTAAAGCACAATGTATATTCTCCGCAGGTCGGAATTCGGATATCGAGGATCAGATATCGGGGCTCGGGGTTTGCATCTTGTTTCTCGGTTCTCGTATCTCGGTTCTCGTATCTCGGTTCTCGTATCTCGGTTCTCATATCTCGATTCTCATATCTCGATTCTCGATTCTCGTTTCTCATATCTCGGGGTTCGGCTTCACGATTTCACGTCTTCACGACAACGCCCTTCCCGCAAAAATGCGCTCCACCGGCGGCGGAACGCCGCCTGCCTGCGCGAGGCGACGGAAAGCCGGGCGCCGTCGTCCATGCGGACCTCGGCGTAACGGCATGCCTCCACGTGACGCAGATTGATGAAAAAAGAGCGGTGGATCAGGAAAAACTGCGTCTGCGGCAGCCTTCCGCAGACCGACGCGAAGGATTCCGACGCGCAGAACCGCCCAGTCTTCGTCCGCACGAAAACGCGCCGGTTCTCGCGTTCGACGAAAAGGATCTCCTCCGCGGCGATCCGCACGGTTTCCCCCGCGTTCGTCAGATACAGAAAAACGCCGACGCGGTCCAAATATTCCAGCGTGCGGTCGAGACCCGCCCGAAGACGGTCGGGATCGACCGGTTTTTCAAAAAAGCGGAACGCCCGCGCGTCCATCGCGCCGTCCAGAGAAGCGGAGGAATCGGCGACGAAAAACAGGAGCGTCCGCCCGTTCCGCTCCCCGATCGTCCGCGCAAGCGCAAGCCCGTCGATCCCGTCCGGTTCGATCCCGAGAAAAGCGAGGTCGTATTTTTCCGGCGCGGCCGGAACGTCCCCCGGCGAACAGACCGCGTCGATCCGCACGCCGACGCCCGCGATGCGCATATGTTTTTCGATATCGTTTTTCAGCCGGACGGCGAGATCTTCGCCGCCGACGCAGATCAGAATACGCAGCATTTTTCCGCCCCCTCTCTCATTCTGTCATACCGATGTGTACTTTATGTGTAACCGTGCGCTTTTCCCGGCAATTCCCCCGCCGGGATACCCTCTTATTTTAAATATCCGTTTCTCTGGATTTTGTGACATGAATTTCGGGATGAATAAAAAAAGACGGCGTTTCCGCCGTCACATCCTGTCTGTCATCGTTCTGCGGTTCCGTCCTCCGCCGGGATCACGGAGCGGTAAAGCGCGATCGCGTCGTTCAAAGAAAAACCGTCGATCGCCGCTTCGAGACTGAATTCATAACCGTCACGGCTCCAGTAGAGCGTAACGACGTTCTTGCCCACGACGCAGTATACGGAAATGCCGTCGATCTCCAGATACGCCGCCGTGGATCTCTCATTATCCAGACTCGGACCGTCGGAGGCACTCGGGACGATCTGTTCAAAAACGATCCATCCCCGCTCCGCGTTTTCATAATGCCGGATATCGAACGCGTCATAGCGATGCCGCTCCTTCAGCTCGAACCCGTCCGGCAGGGCGGTGATCTCATATTCCCGCTCGATCCGCGTTTTATCCGACGCCTCAAACACGATCTCGTCGTGCGTATCGAAATGCCGGACGAAAAAGCCGTAGATCATCTCCCGGATCCCGCTCACGCTCAGGCACAGGATCAGCATCAGAAGAAAAACGACCGCGGCGATCAGCGCCTTCTTCACGGCGGGACGCATCACCGCGGGGGAACACGCGGCTTCTCTTGCGATCAGCTTTTTCATTCTGCGTTCGAACCGCGCGGAAAAAACGTGTTCGGAACCGCCGACGGGAGCCGGAACGCGTTCAGTGAGAACGGTTACAAAAGCGTTTTTCAGTTCTTCATTTGAAAAAGTCACGAAAACAGATCCTTTCCCAGTTTTCGACGCAGCATTTCTTTCCCTCGTGAAATGCGTTTTCGGACGGCTGCGGGCTTCAGCCCCAGCAATTGCGCAATCCGATCGGCGGGCATTTGCTGAACGAGAGAAAAATACAGAACGTCGGCGTAGCCCTCTTTCAGACCGCGGATCGCCTCCACAAGGCACTGATAATCCATACGCTGCTCCGTCCGTTCCGCGTCGGTCAGACCGTCGATCCGCTCGTCGGAGGACGTCTCTTCCTGCAAAGCGCGGTTCTTTTTCAAAAAAGTGTAACAGCGGTTCCGGACCGCAGCGGAAAGATACGCCCACAGATTCCCTTCGTCGCCGACACAGCGGATCCTGCCGACGCCCGTGCGGACGATAAACAGGAACACCTCGTGGACGACGTCCTCCGCGTTTCCTTCATCCTTAAGGATCGTCATCGCGTATCGGAACATATCCCCGCGGTATTGCAGATAGATCCGTTCAAACAATCTCTTGTCTTCGGGATCTTCGATCGCTGACAGAAAATACGATAACATTGCAAAATGCCTCTGACTTTACATATCGGTTGCCGTCGATTTTGTGACATTCTTTCGAAAAACGCGAAATGCGCCCACGAAAAGTCTTCCCCGGTTATTATACCGCGGAAATCCCCGCCGTGCAACGCGGTTTGACGAAAAGCAGGGAAATCGCGTCGAAACGCTGTTTTTTTTGATAAAACAAACTCCGAGCTCCGGGCTCCGGTGGGTCAAATATACGCGGTGCGATGCAGAATGACGTTATATATATTTCACCGGGTCGAAAGTCGGATATCGGGAATCGGACCATGATTCTCGGCTCTCGTATCTCGTTTCTCGGCTCTCGTATCTCGGAATTCGATTTCACGATCTCACGACTTCACGACCTCACGATTTCACGCAAAACCGCGCGCAGCGCTTCGCAAAACGCAAAACGCAAACAAAAACCGGAGCAGACTTCCGTCTCCTCCGGTTTTTGTTTGCAAATTATTTTTTCTTCTTTCCGAAGATACCTTTCTTGTCTCCGTCGCCGGAGATCTCGCCGCCGCCGAGCTCCGTATTCAGCTCGCGGATCAGCTCTTTCTGACGCAGCGTCAGGTTCTTCGGCACGTCGACGATGACGCGCAGAAGCTGGTCGCCCCTGCCCCTGCCGTTGACGCTCGGGATGCCGCGGTCGCGGATCTTGAATACCGAGCCGGGCTGCGTGCCGGCGGGGATCGTGTATTTCACCTTGCCGTCGAGCGTAGGCACCTGGATCTCGTCGCCCAGCGCCGCCTGCGCGAAGCTGATATTCACGTCGCACCAGACGTTCATGCCGTCCCGCTCAAAGAACGGATGCGGCCGCACGTTCACGCCCACGCGCAGATCGCCCGCGGGACCGCCGTTGACGCCCTTGTTGCCCTGCCCGCGCACGTTGAAGATCTGCCCGTCGTCGATACCGGCGGGAATATTGACCTCGATCTTTACGCTGCGGCGGATCCTGCCGTTGCCCTTGCACTTGGGACAGGGATTCGGAATGACCGTTCCCCTGCCGCCGCATTTGGGACAAGCCTTCGACGATGAGATGACGCCGAAGGGCGTTCTCTGCTGCGTCGAGACCTGACCTCTGCCGCCGCAGTCCGGGCAGCTCTGCGGAGAAGTCCCCTTCGCCGCGCCGGAACCGGAGCACACGTCGCAGACCTCGATGCGGGGCACGTCGATCGTGCGCTTGCAGCCCTTCGCCGCCTCCTCAAAGGAGATCGTCACGCCGGACTGGATATCGCTGCCCCTGCGCGGCGCATTTGGATTCGCGCTGCGCTGCCCGCCGAAGCCGCCGCCGAAGATGCCGGAAAACAGATCGCCGAGATCGAAATCCATATCTCCGAAGCCGCCGAAACCGCCGAAGCCGCCGCCTGCGCCGCCCGCGCCGTAAGAGGGATCGACGCCCGCGAAGCCGAATCGGTCGTATTTCGCCTTTTTATCCTCATCGGAAAGGATCTCGTACGCCTCGTTGATCTCCTTGAACTTCTCCTCCGCGACCTTGTCGTCGGGATGCAGATCGGGATGGTACTGCTTTGCGAGCTTTCTGTATGCTTTTTTGATGTCGTCGGCTGACGCGCTCTTGTCTACGCCCAGAACCTCGTAATAATCTCTTTTGTCTGCCATATTTCAAAACCTCCGGTTTCTCAAATAAAAAGTGAAAAATGAAAAATGAAAAATTGCGGATGGGGCTTTGCCCCATACCCCGATTTTTATAAAGATAAAGCCCTATATCATTCGTTCTTTTTCGATGTATTCAAAGACGCAAGAAGCATATACTTCAAGTCCAAACAATCCTTGAGCAGTGAATCAAATAGCTTCTCGGACAAATACCCGGAATCCGACAACACGCGAAGCCAGTATTCCGTTTCACCGCATTCTTTCAGCGCAATATGCAGTTTTGAATGAAAGTCCGCTCTGCTTTGTCCGTAATTCGCTTCGCTGATATTTGCTCCGATACTCGTTCCGCAACGAATGATCTGCTTTGAAATCGTATATTCGTTTTTCTCGGTCGTCAGATAATCGTGCAATTTCACTATCCTCACCGAAAACGCAGTTGCCCGATCGAGCATGATATTGGTTTTCAACAGCAGATTCTCCTTTACAACATATATAAATCAAAACTCCGCAAGGAGTTTTCCGAAATTTTTCACTTTTCATTTTTCATTTTTCATTTTTCGCCGATACAAGAGGGAAGGGGGTCCCTTCCCTCTTGCTTTGTGCGTTATCATTCGTCGACGTCGGTGTACGGCGCTTCGTAGTAGCCGTTCTCGTCGGCGCCGCCGTTCGGCGCGCCGCCCGCGGCCGCGTTCGGATCGAAGCCCGCGCCGGGAGCGCCCTGCGCGCCGCCCTGCGCCTGATACAGCTTCTCGCTGATCGCGTAGAACGCCTGCGTCAGCGCCTCGCTGCGCGTTTTGATGAGATTGATATCCTCGCCCTTGAGCGCCTCGCGAAGGTCGTCGAGCTTCGAATTGATGTCCGCCTTGTCGCTGTCGGAGAACTTGTCACCGTTCTCATTCAGCAGCTTCTCGGTCTGATACGCCATCTGGTCGGCGTTGTTGCGGATATCCATTTCCTCGCGGCGTTTCTTATCCTCCGCCTCGAACTGCTTCGCCTCATTGACCGCCTTTTCCACATCCTCTTTGGACATGTTCGTCGAGGAAGTGATGGAAATGGACTGCTCCTTGCCGGTGCCCTTATCCTTCGCGGAGACGTGCACGATGCCGTTCGCGTCGATATCGAAGGTGACCTCGATCTGCGGCACGCCGCGTCTGGCGGGCATGATGCCGTCCAGATGGAACATACCGAGCGTCTTGTTGTCCTTCGCGAATTCTCTCTCGCCCTGCAGGACGTGGACCTCGACCGAGGTCTGATTGTCCGCCGCGGTGGAGAAGATCTGGCTCTTCTTGGTCGGGATCGTGGTATTTCTCTCAATGATCTTGGTGCAGACGCCGCCGAGCGTTTCGATACCGAGCGACAGCGGCGTTACGTCGAGCAGAAGCAGACCCTCGACCTCGCCGCCGAGAACGCCCGCCTGAATCGCCGCGCCGACCGCGACGCACTCGTCGGGATTGATGCCCTTGAAGGGCTCCTTGCCGGTGAAGGACTTGATCGCGTCCTGCACGGCAGGGATCCTCGAGGAACCGCCGACCATCAGGACCTTGTCAAGCTCGCTCGCGCGAAGACCGGAATCGGAAAGCGCCTGACGCACCGGGCCCATGGTGGATTCCACGAGATCCGCGGTCAGCTCGTTGAATTTCGCTCTGGTCAGCGTCAGCTCAAGATGCTTCGGGCCGGAATCGTCCGCCGTAATGAAGGGCAGGCTGATCGTGGAATTCGTCACGCCGGAAAGCTCGATCTTCGCCTTTTCCGCGGCTTCCTTCAGGCGCTGCATCGCCATTTTGTCGCCTCTGAGGTCGATGCCGTCGCTCTTTTTGAATTCGCCGATGATCCAGTCGATGATCCTCTGATCGAAGTCGTCGCCGCCCAGACGGTTGTTGCCCGCCGTCGCGAGAACTTCCTGAACTCCGTCGCCCATCTCGATGATGGAAACGTCGAAAGTGCCGCCGCCGAGGTCGTAGACCATGACCTTCTGATCATTTTCCTTGTCCACGCCGTAAGCGAGCGCCGCCGCGGTGGGCTCGTTGATGATCCTCTTGACGTCCAGACCGGCGATCTTGCCCGCGTCCTTGGTCGCCTGACGCTGCGCGTCGGTGAAATACGCGGGAACGGTGATGACCGCCTCTTTGACCGGGCCGCCGAGATACGCTTCGGCGTCCGCCTTGAGCTTCTGCAGGATCATCGCGGAGATCTCCTGCGGGGTATACTTTTTGCCGTCGATGGTCACATGATAGTCCGAGCCCATCTGACGCTTGATCGAGGAAACGGTCTTGTCGGGATTCGTGATCGCCTGACGTTTCGCGACCTGACCGACCATTCTCTCTCCGTTTTTGCCGAACGCGACGACCGAGGGGGTCGTTCTCGCGCCTTCCGCGTTGGCGATGACGACGGGCTCGCCGCCCTCAATGACCGCCACGCAGCTGTTGGTTGTACCCAAATCGATTCCTATTACCTTTGACATAATTCATTCCTCCGTATATTTTGAGATATTTTTTAACTGAATTTAACAGAACAGGATCAGTTTGCGACGCGCACCGTCGCGGGTCTGAGGATCTTCTCCCCAAGCTTATAGCCCTTCGCGAATACGTCGACGATCTCTCCCTCGCCGTACTGCTCATCCTCGATGTGCATGACCGCGGAATGGATATTCGGGTCGAAGGTCTCGCCCTTTTCGCCGAAGGCTTCGACGCCAAGGCCCGTCATGATGTCGAGGAACTGCTTGTAGATCATCTCGATCCCCTTTTTGTAGTCCTCGAAGCTCGCCTTGTCGTTCTCGGCGGCTCTGCCGAAATTGTCGATCATCGGCAAAAGCTTTTCGATCACGTCGGCCTTGCTGAACGCCCAGGCGTCCGCCTTTTCCTTCGCGCTGCGCTTTCGGAAATTGTCGTATTCCGCAAGCGAACGGATCAGTTTATCCTTGACTGAGTCCAGCTCCGCTCTGAGCTTTTCCGCCTCCTCGGCGGATTTGTCTTTTTTCTTTTTGGAGGTCTTTTTTTCCTCCGCCTTTTCTTCTTTTTTCTCCTCAGCTTCCTTTTGTTCGGGAGCTTCCTCCTTTATTTGTTCCTCCTGCTCGGGAACCGGGTTCTCTTTTTTCACATCTTCCATTTGATCGCTCATTCCCTTCTTTTATTGATCCGCGTTCTCGCTCAGCAGCGAACTGACCGTCTCGCTCACAAAAGACAGGATCGCGGTATAGCCGGAATAATCCATCCGCATCGGCCCGATCACCGAAAGCACGCCCGCCCGCGCGCCGCCGATTTTGTACGGCGCGGCAAGAATGCTCGTGTGCTCGGTCGCCCGGCAGCCGGTCTCCGCGCCGATAAACGCGGTAACGCCGTCGCCGACGCGCCTGAGAATGCGTTTGAGCGCATCACCGTCGTTGATGAATTCGATCACCTCGTGCGCCCTGCCCTCATACTCGCGGCGACTGATCAGGTTCGAGCTCCCCCGCGCAGTCAGCTCACAGTCGCTGACCGACGCGGCAAGATCGTAAAGAGACGTCAGCAGCGGCGAGAGCGCCAGCGCCCGTTCTCCCAGCGAAGCCGCGATGGTCTGCAGCCGCGGCAGATTGAACTCCGCCGCCCGCCTGCCGATGAAATCGGCGTTCGCGATGTTGTAAAACAGCTCCGCGTCGCTCATATTGAGGCCTTCGGTACATCGGCACACCGCGGACTTGACTATGCCCGTCGACGTGACGACCACGACAAGCGCGTTGTGCGCGCCCAGCGGGATCAGCTCCGCCCGTTTGACGCTCGTTCTCTCGTCGAGGGGCGTCGTCGACACCGCCGCGCAGCCGGTCAGCTCCGCGAGAACCGCGTCCGCGTCGGAGAGGATCTTCTCCGGCTCGGCTGACATGCGGTCAAGCCCCGTCAGGATCCTGTACTGCTCGGAGGGATCCGGCTCGCAGCGGCGCATGAGATTGTCGATATAATACCGATACCCGCGCTGCGAAGGGATCCTGCCGGCGGAGGTGTAGGGCTGCTCGATGTAACCGCGCGCCGAGAGATCCGCCATCTCATTCCGGATGGTTGCGGAGGAAATCGAGGTCTCGAACACATCCGACAGAAATTTCGACCCCACCGGTTCGCCCGTCGCGATAAAGTGCTCGACGATCAGACCGAGGATCTTTTCTTTTCTGGCTGTGAGATCCATTTCCTTTCCTCCTTTATCGGTTTAGCACTCTATACCTTCGAGTGCTAAGCACAATACTAATATATAACTATCCTCTGCATTTGTCAAGGTTTTTTTCATCTTTTTTTGTGAATTGTTTGTGAATTTCGCAAAAAATCAAGCACTCGCGTTTTGCGAGTGCTTGTTTGAGCATTTAATTTATCGGACTTTGATCAAGGCATTAGGCATTGGGCATTAGGCAATAGACATGTCAAATATACGCTGTGCGCTTTGGTCGTTACCTAATGCCTATTGCCTGCTGCCTATTGCCTTCCATCCCAATAAATCAGTAATTCTGCGTCAATTCTTCCGACTGCACGCCGTAGGCGGTCTCGGCGACGACCTTCACGGTTCCGGACGCGGGCGCGCCGTCGATCTCAAGTCTGATCGTTTTTTCATCGCCCGAGACGTAATACTTCGGCAGCGTCCAGGTCTTCGCCAACTCCTCGCCGTTTTCATTATATACATAAGCTCTGTAAAGCACGACGGGCATGCCGTCGGCGCTCTCAGCAGCGGGAACGGTGATATGCAGCTTCCCGGCGATCCGCGTGATATTCGGGGAAGCGTCCGCGGGAAATACGGGCGGCATTGACGCCGCAGCCCTCTTTTCGGGGGTATACTCCCGGTTCGCGGAGTCGGCGGGATTATCGAGGATATACTCACAGAGATATTTCTGCGCGAGGATATCGAGCCCCCTCAGCCGGATGCGGTTGTTGGCGTCGACCTCGACGATCCAGCAGGTCGCGACCTGTCCGTTGCCGTCCGGGTGATAGGTGCGCAGATCGTCGATCGTGAACTCCGCGTAATGGATCGCGCCGGTGCCGACGGCGGTGAACTCGCCCTGCCAGACGGAGCGCGGGTCGTTTAGCGGATAATGCGAATGGCCCGAGAAATCCACGACCTGCGGGAAGTCCTTCAGCACGTCTGTAAAGAAGGTCTCGCCCCAGCCCTCGAAATCGGAGCTGCCGTAGACGGTATTACGGACGTGCTCGTGGTGCATCACGAAGACGGGTTTTGTCGGATCCTCTGCAGTCGCCGCCTCAAGCTCGGCGCGCAGCCACGCGACCTGACCGTCGTCATAATGCTGCTCGTCGTCATCCGAAGCGGAAAGCCCGATGAAGTGATATCCGCCGATCACGACGTGGAAATCGGGCGCATTGCCCGTAAGATCGGTATAGTATTGATGCACGGTTTTGCGGTCCATGGTCCAGCCGTCGTGCGCGCGGGCGACGACGCCGAGAAATTTCGTTTCGTCGCGCAGCAGGGAATTCACAGCGACGCTCATGCCGTTGAACTGCCACTTTCTGCCGCGGTCGCTCAGATCGCCGACCAGCAGCAGCGCGTCAAGGCCCTGATACTCCTCGTCCGCGTCGGCGATCGCATAGCCGAGCTTGAGCATTTTCTGGATGCGGGCCGTCCCCTTGCTGATAAAGGACTGCACGTGCGTATCGCTCGCGGCGATGAAACGCAGCACGGGCGTAAATTCGCCGTCGTCCGCGGGCGCTCTGACGATGATCGTCTTTGCGAACAGCGCCGAAAACGCGGTAAGAACGGCAAGAAGCGCGGTTATGAATTTGGACATGATGGGACCTCCTGTCTGTTTTATTAAAGTGTGGAGTGTGCAGAGTGAAGCGTGACGTGAAGGAAGTCGCTTCGCGACTTGATTATATATTCCGTAAAGACGGAACCGATAAAAATCCAAAATGCACAAGTCCGATCAATGCAATCTATAATTAGGGTACGGGACGAAGTCCCGTCCGAAACTTCACTCTCCACTCTTTACTCTTCACACTGTAAATACAGATTGATCGGGCAAAGCCCGATCAATCTGTATTTACTTCACCCCGAACACCATACGAAGCGCCTCAAAAAGCCGGTTGAAGGTCTCGAAGATATGCGTTAACAGACGCTCGTACCAAACCGAAACATCTCCGCGGCCGCTGCGGTCAAAGGGCTCGAACTGCTCAAAGTCCGCGTGCCACTTGATATCGACGATCTCATCGTCGTAGGTATTCATCACCTCGGAATAATCGGGGCTGATGATATATCTCGAGCGGTAATTGCCGGGCTCATAACACCACGGCTTGTTGGCGTCGTATGCGATACAGACGTGATTGCCGTCGGGATCGTCATAGATCCCCACAAGCAGCACCGAATGACCGCTTATGGTTTTGAAGTTCAGTGTCGACTCGGGATAATAGCCGAACTGCACCATCTTGCCGGCGCGCAGCGCGTCGCAAACCGCCTTGAGCTGCGTGCGGTACATTGACGGCATGCTCTTATGCCCCTTATTCTCGATGATCCAGCTGCTCTCCTGCTGAACGTGATAATAGTTGATAAAGCTGATCAGCTCGTCGTCGGGCTCAAGCTCGCTGACGGAGGACACGCCCTGCATCGAGAGCATATCGATCTTGCCCATATGCTGCAGCGCCGTCACGACGATCATGCCGTAGCAGGAGCCGCCCCACTCTTTGTTCACGTCGACTGCCGCGGCGATGGAATAACCGATCGCAGGGATGATCGCCGCGCCGAGATACAGCTTGTAGATATTGAGCTGCAGAAGACGGTAATCCTCTTTGCTCATATAATACTTCTCGCCGCGCTCGTCATTGACGAAATACCCTTTGTAGTTATTGAAAGAAAAGATCTCGTCCGCACCGAGCGCGACCTTTGTCCAGACCGCCCAGAGCTCCAGACCGTCGGCTTCTTCCTCGGGGATCGACGCGCCGGGAGCGTAAACGGCTTTGCCGCCCTCTTCGGTCGCCCAGCCCGCGAGAGCGAGACGGTCGTACTTCTCAGGATCGAGGTCAAAGGAATCCTCGAGCTCGACGTTCCCTTCAAACGCGCGGTAATACCCGACATAAGAGCTGTCGTCGTCAAGACCGCTGTGATAGGTCACGAAGATGTTTCCGAAGATCGGCAGAGGAATGATATTCTTCACACCGAAGCCGTAATCCGCCGCGCCGTTCGTAATGAGATCGACGGAATAACTCGATCCGGGGATATAAAGCGTCTGTCCGGCAAGCGCGTCGCCGTCGTAGGTGCCGACGAGCTCGTCGCCCGCCCAGACAGCGAAATAATCGCCCGCCCAGACGTCGCCGTTCAGCACGTCGTTCACGGTGACCTCGCCGCTCTCGGGCAGTTCGACGTCGCCGTCGAACGCCGCCGTATGCGTACTCTCGTCAAACGTGACGTAAATACCGGGCGTACCCTCCGGCGCGGAATAATCCGCGAGCTCAAGCATCTGAACCTCGGTCTTATCCTCCGCGAAGACGGAAAGCCCCGCGCAGGAAAGGACCATCAGTACAGACAGGATCAGTGCGATCGTTTTTCTGATTTTCATATTAAACACTCCTTGTGAGTTTATTGTCCATTATTCATTCGTCAATGCACGAAGTGTGTTGACGACCGTATCTTCGATCGTGCCGCCGCTTTCGCGGACGGTCACGTCGGCATATTTTTCATACAGCGGCTCACGCTCGTCAAAAAGATCGTCGAGCGTCTGGCCCTCGCGCAGCACCACGCCGCGCCCGCGAATATCGCTCAGACGGCGGCAAAGCTCCTCCCGCCCGACGGCAAGATATACGACCGTGCCGAGGCGTTTGAGGTTCGCCATCCCCTCTTCGCCGTAGACCGCGCGGCCGCCCGTGGCGATCACCGCGTTTTCCGTCTCAAGGGAAGCGCACACGTCGTTTTCGACGGCGAGGAAGCCGTCGACGCCGCGCGCCTCAATGATCTTGGGAAGGCGCATTCCCGTATTCTTTTGTATCAGAAGATCGGTGTCGATGAAATCCCGGCCGGTCACCTTGGCGAGGATCACGCCGACGGTGCTTTTCCCGGACGCGGGCATACCGATGAGGATGATGTTGTTCATGGTCGTTGGTTGCTGGTTTTTGGGTTGTAGGTGTAAGGTGTAAGGTGTAAGGTGTAAGGTGCAGTGCTGGGTGTTGAAAAAGTGTGGAGGGTGAAGAGTGCAGAGTGAAGTGTCGGAAATCGCTTCGCGATTTGATTATAGAATTGCTGCCGGGTGTTGGGATGCCGAGAGCGGAAATTATGTAAGCGCTGATTAATTCCGGTGCGCAGATTGCGCCGTCAGATTTTTCGTCAGATTGTTCAAAAAGACCGCAGGAAGGCTGTCGCCTTTCAAGGGATTTTTGGGCGATATGACGGGAAAGATGCAAGCAAGATGCGTGCCG
>JAFRPB010000226.1 GCA_017429345.1 Clostridia bacterium
AGACCGAACTCAGAAACACAAGGGGAATAACATGCCGTCAATCAAGCCGATCGGCGAAGCTGTCGCCGGGACACTGCAGAATACCATGAACGCGGGGCGGTTTCCGCACTGCATTCTCGTGAGCGGCGGTTCCGATACGGCTCGGCGGGATACCGCGATGTATATTGCCGCGCTGATCGAATGCACCGGCGGGAAGCGGCCGTGCGGAAAATGCAGGGATTGCCGAAAAATTGCCGAGAATATTCATCCGGACGTTTCTTCTATCGAGACGGCGGGCAAATCCGCGACGGTCAGACTTGAAGACGTGCGGACGATCCGCGAAACAAGCGCGATAATGCCGGGCGAGGGACGCGCGCGGGTGTTTATTCTGCCTGAGGCGGACCGACTTCGCGTTGAGGGGCAGAATTCTCTTTTGAAAATCATCGAAGAGCCGCCCGAATATGTATATATTATTTTTTGCGCCGAGGGACGCTCGTCGCTTTTGCCGACGGTGCTTTCCCGCCTGTATCAGGTCGATCTCGGCGCCGCGCAGGCGGATATTTCCGTCAGATCGCGTCAGAAAGCCTGCGACTCCTGCGCAGCGGCGGTCGACGCGCTCTGCAGGGGAGATCCCTATGCGCTCGCTGTGGCTGTGCGCGCCGCGGGTAAGGAGAGAAATGATATCGCGCTATTTGCCGGGCAGTTGAGATTGGCGCTGCGCGACGCGATGATGCGCGGCGCGGACGGGCTTTCCGGTCAGCCGGAGCTTGCGGAACGTATGGCCGCAAAGTTTTCGTTTTCGCTTCTTGCAGATATGCTCGCCGCGGCGGAATACGCGATCGAGGCCGCTGCCAGAAACGCGAACATCAATCTTCTGGTCAGTATGTTCGCGATGAAGCTTGCGGACGCGGCGAAGATCTGAATTGAACGGCAGGACGCGGCGCAAGCCCCGTTTTCCGTTGATAAATAAAGCCGATAAATAAAACAGATAATGAAATTTAAGAATATTACGACCGACAAGAAAACGAATCGATGAAAGGACAGTCATATGGCAGAAGTAATCGGGGTAAGATTCCGCGATGTGGGGAAGATCTATTATTTTGATCCGCTGGGGATCTCTTTCAATAAGAATGATAAGGTCATCGTCGAGACCGCCCGCGGTGTGGAATGCGGCGAGGTCGCCATGGCGAATGCCGACGTGGATGAGCGTCAGATCGTGCGCCCGCTGAAAACCGTCATGCGCAAGGCTGACGACCGGGATCTGCGGATTTTGGCGGAGAACGCGGAAAAAGAGCGTTCCGCCTATGAAATCGCGCTTCACAAGATCGCAGCGCACGGGCTTGATATGAAACTGGTCAACGTGGAGTATACCTTTGATAACAGTAAGATCCTGTTTTTCTATACCGCGCCGACGCGGGTGGATTTCCGTGAGTTGGTCAAGGATCTTGCCGGGCAGTTCCGCGTCAGGATCGAATTACGGCAGATCGGTGTGCGCGACGAGTGTAAAAAGCTCGGCGGGCTGAGCGTCTGCGGAAGGCCTTATTGCTGCAGCCAGTTCCTGACCGATATGCAGCAGATCACGATCAAAATGGTCAAGGAGCAGGGGATCTCGCTGAATCCGACAAAGATCAGCGGCGCATGCGGAAAGCTGATGTGCTGTTTCAAGTTTGAGCAGGACGCGTATGAACAGCTTCATGCGATCACACCGCGCGTCGGCGCGATCGTGAAAACGTCGGAGGGCAAGGGTCGAGTGATCGACGCCAATTTGCTGACCGGAATGCTCAAGGTCCATGTGGAGACCCCGCGCGATACGACGGATATCGTCGTCAACAGGAATGATATCAAGCTGGTGCGCGATACGGGCAAAGAGGATCCTTCCGAAGGCGAAGAAGTCCGGACATGAATACCGAATAAAATCTTATAAAATTGCACATATTGTTGTGGTAAGCGCAGATTTATCTCTGAGCGATCATCTGATGATTTCGGATCCCGATCCGCAGTTTTTGTTTATGACTTTTTGGAGGTGCGGCTGATGAAAAAAAGAATTGCCGTCGTTTCGCTTCTCGCGGTAATTGCATTGATTTTTCAGTTTTCTGCGGTTCCGTCTTTCGCGTTGGAGGACGGAATGTATGAGTATACGGTCAAAGACGGCTTCGCCGTGATTACACGGTATCTCGGTTCGGGGGCGTCCGCCGTTAATATCCCCTATTCTCTGGGCGGGTATCCCGTCTCGGGAATCGGCGACAATGCTTTCGGCGAGATCGGCACAGACGGAGTGAAACCTCATAAAGAGATCCTTGAGGTTACGATTCCCGATACGGTCGATTATATCGGCGACCGGGCGCTTTCGGGCACGGCGTGGATCGATTCCTCCGCTGCGGCCGATTCGAAAGGCTTTGTCGTGATCAACGGCATGCTGATTAATTATATCGGCGCTTCGGAACAGGCGGTTATTCCGCAGAACGTCGATCGGGTCAACATTGCGGCGTTCGAGAAAAAAGATATTTCAAGCGTTGTGATCCCGGATTCCGTAACGGTGGTCGACGATTTTGCGTTCTATAAATGCACGAAGCTGAAGAGCGTTGAGTTCGGCGACGGCGTGAAGGAAATCGGCAAAAAAGCATTTTACGGCTGTACGGCGCTCAGTTCTCTGATCGGGGAGGGCGAGTCGGTGATGTATCCGACGCTTGAAACGATCGGCGCGAACGCGTTTTTCGACTGCAAGGCTCTTTCGGGAACGATCGATCTCGGCACGGGCCTGAAAAGTATCGGCGCGAACGCGTTCGCGAACTGCGACCAGCTGGACGGCGTGCGCGTGCCTGATACGCTTGAGAGCATCGGTTCCTATGCGCTGGGATTCCGGATGGTGAAGAAGAATTCCGGCTATGAGCCTTCGCAGAACACGAAATTCACCGTATACGTGACGCATACCGAACAGGAATCCGAGGAAGCGGAGCAGGAAATTCTCGCCGGGTATTCAAAAGCGAAAACGGCGATTTACAAGTATGCACAGAATCCTGACGGAAACGGGTTCTTCGCCGCCGTGCGCCTTGTGTGGGATCATCTGGCTTATCCCTTCCTTTACGGCGACGCGAACAACGACGGGAAGGTCAATTCCGCTGACGCGCGCACAGTTCTTCGTCATGCCGCTTCTCTGGAAAAACT
>JAFRPB010000019.1 GCA_017429345.1 Clostridia bacterium
ACGGCTGACATCTGACTTCTTTTCACTGGAAAAAATCATGCATTCTTTCCGGTCTGGTTTGGTGTGCCCCTTTTCGGTTATTGAAAAAATTTCACTTTTTTCTCATTTTCCTATTGACTTTTTGTTTGCAGACTCCGTTTCACGCCGCCTCCCCGGGAATTGCGCGGCGTCGTATGTATTATCAATCATTACATCTGCGCGAGGATATCTTTTGTAATCTTGTCGAGTTTTGCGGCGACGCGCAGGATCGAGCGCGCGTCGGCTGCTTTTGTTTTGCCGTCGGCGTTGATATCGGCGGCTTTGCCGAATGCGCCGTCAAGCGTCGAAAGCTTTGCCGAGGCGCGCAGGGCGGCTCTCGCGTCCGCAGCGCCGACCTTGCCGTCGCCGTCCGTGTCGCCGGGGACGACAATTGTGTATTCCGCGCCGTCCGAGGTCTTGACGATCGCGCCGGTGCCGACTTTTTTACCCGCGTCAAGCTCTTTTCCGTCGGCGCCGAGAACCGTCACGCCGTCGCCGAGAAGGGCTTTCAGCTCGTCGGGTGACTGCCCGGGCTGGATCGTGATCTGCTTTTTCTCCGCGTTTACGACCGCCTTTTCTGGATTCTTAGAATCAAGACCCACATTTGAATCTTGTGTAGTATTTTCGGACGAGATCAGGCGGTTGATATTGTCTTCATTTGGATCAAAGTCATAATAAACTGTCGTTTTTTTTGGCAGATGCCCCATGATATATATTCCGATGCCTTGATTCCACTGTACTTCATTACCGGTATAGTATACTGCATTTAAATTGTTTAATGAAAAGTTATTACATCCCCATACATTCTTGATCGACGCCGGAATAATAATTGTCGACAAATTGTTATTATATGAAATCGCATCACTATCTATGGTTTCTACGCTATCAGGGATTTGATAAAATGTCGCTTTGCATTCCTTCGGATATTTTAACAATGTCGTTTTATCTTTATCATAAAACGCGCCGACTTCATCAGAACTATATTGCTTATTGTTTTTATCAACGTCTATTCTTTCTAATTGGTAAGTACTAGAAAAAGAATCATATGCAATTGACATAACATTTTCGGGAATATAAATTTGCTTCAGTGAAGAGTCAGAGAATGCACAATTATCGATCACCTCAACAGAATCCGGCAGTTGAATGTTTTTAACGTGCCCACACGCATGAAATGCATATTCATGAATCACTGCAACCCCCGGCAAAATACTGTAATTATCACATTCACATCCGTAAGGAAATCGAATTAATTCCGTATTTTCTTTATTATACAAAACGCCGTATGCATCATTTTTATAGAAATTATTGCCGGGATCAACAATTATTTCGGAAAGATTGTAGCACCTAAAAAAAGGCTTGCGTCCAATCGTTTCAACACTCTCAGGAATCGTGATCGTACGCAGATTATTACAGTAAGCAAACGCGCTGTCACCGATAAACCTTACACTATTCGGAATCGAAACCGACAGCAAGTTATCATTGGAACTAATTGCGCCACCTGCAATACAATATGTTCCCTCCCGAATACTGTAATGTGAAGGAAGCTCATCCCTATCTGTATCCAACAGAATATCGGATAAATACAAAGCTCCCTGTTCCCAGTTCTCTTTTCGGTTATAATACCCCGTATTTTCAAACGAAGAACGAGACACATTTTTAATGTTCGAAGGGAGGTTGATTGAGACCAGAGCTGTACAGGAACCAAATGCGCCATTGCTAATAGTTGTAACACTTTCGGGAATTGTAACAGATGAAAGCATCTTGCAGTTATCAAATGCTGATATGCCGATTATTGTGACGCTGTCAGCAAGGGATACTTCATTAAGATTAATACAATTATAAAAAGCATAATCCCCAACATTTGTAATACCTTTTTCCAATTGAACAGATTGAATTATATCACGATAGTCATACCATGGCGGCAGAGGGTCGTCATAATGATTGATTTCGGCAACCAAATTCCACATGTCAGTTGTTCCATACTCATTTATAGTGTATTCATAGAAAGCAGTATCATAAGATGGCATAGTTCCGTTTCCCTGAATTTTCAACAATCCATTTGAATCCAAAGACCATATTAGATTTTTACCGCACTCGCCGCTGTCGACGATCTCCGCTGCGTTGCCGACAAGCCCGCCGACCGGGAACACGGCAAGCATGATCGCCAGAGCGGTCAGGAGAGACAATAACTTATAAGATGCTTTCATTAACATGACCTCCGAGAAACTTAATATTGATTCTGTTGCACTGACGGATTAACAATTCGCCGAATCGAGCGATTTTACCGAAAACACAATAACAAAATGTCAACATAGAAACTGATTTAATAGCGCCTCCAAAATCGGTTTGTTTTTCATATTTTATAATTAAAGGTCTTGATAAATAATTTTGTTATATGATATAATCAAAAAAGAAATCGGCGGAAATCCATTCATTCGCAGATTTTTTTATGCAACAGAATCAATATTCCGTCCCGTGCCCGGCGCGAGATTTTTTTGTCCGGCAACGAGAAAGCCGAGGCTTTTTTCACGGTCTCGGCGACGAACCGGTAACACGGCAGACCCCTGCCGTTTTGAACGTCGTTGAGGACGGGTGAATGAAATGAATCCCGTCCCGACGGCGTTTAATGTAATTTTCAGATGAATTTCGCGCCTATGCGCAGTCGTACGGCGGAGGGATAATCGGTGCACGCACCTCATATCCACACCACCGCACGAAACGGCAGGGGGCTGCCGTGCTACCACACTTTCAACAAACCAACCGCATCCGCTCCATGCGCCGCCGGTGCTCCGTGCCGGTCGACATGATATATATCCGGGTCGTGTCGATGCTGCTGTGACCGAGGATATCCGCGAGCTTCGCGATATCCTTCTCGATCCCGTAAAACGTCCTCGCGAACAAATGCCGAAGATTGTGCGGGAATACCTTTGACGGGTTGACCTTCGCCTGCTTGCAGAGATTTTTCATCTCTCTCCACACGCAGGAACGGTTTATCGGGCGACCGGACTTCGTGATAAAAATACACCCTGTTTTGATTCCCTGCTCCGCGCAATACCGGAGCAGTTTTTTTCTGAGCTCTTTGACGATGAATACCGTTCTCGTCTTCCCCTTGCAATTCACGACCGCCTCGCCGCGCTTTGCCGCCTCCACTGTGATAAACTTTAATTCACTGACGCGGATTCCCGTGCCGCAGATCGTCTGAATAAGCAATGCCAGCCGTTCGTTCCCTTTCCGGTTCGCCGCGTCGACAAGCCGCTGATATTCCGCCCTTGTCAGCTCCCTTTCCTCCGGACAAAACACCTGCCGCTGTATTTTCAGCGACTTCACTCTGCAATCCGGCCGCCCGAGAAATTCGAGAAAGGCGTTCACCGACGCGATCATCGAATTCACGCTTCGCACGGCGTAGCCTTTATCAATAATATACTGCTTAAACCCGATCACAAGCTCCCGGTCGGGCTCCCGGTTCCCGATAAACACCGCGAACGCCGAAGCGTCCCGCGCATACTTCTCCACCGTCGCCGCGCTCTTTTCGTTTTCTCTTAAATACGCCGCGAACGCGTCGATTTTTTCCGTCAACATAAGACCACACTCTTTCATATGGAAATAAAGAAGACCCCGTGATAAAACGGGATCTTCTCAATTTCCATATTACCATATCTCAAACGGACATGCACGGACGTTTTTTGTAAAATTCAGACATGCGCTTGGTATTCGATGTTCGATTTCCGATGTTCGCTTTCCGATGTCCGAAATACTCATCTTTCATCTCAACTCTTGAATCTCGACTCTCGACTCTCGAATCTTGTTTCTCGAATCTCGACTCTCGCATCTCGACTCTCGCATCTCGACTCTCGACTCTCGACTCTCACTTCTCGCCCTTCAGCGCCTCCGCGAGTTTTTCCCGCAGCGCTTTATACACCTCGTCCGGGATCCCGGGGTCGCCTTTGGAATAACTCGGCGCGAGCATATCCCCGGCGGCCTTCGGGTCGGTGCATTCGGTGTCGTTCCGCCATTTTTCGCGTTCGTCCTTATCCCGCAGGTCGGGGATCGGGACCGGAACGCCGCCGCGCAGTACGGAGCGGTAGGCGAACAGCCCCGGCAGGAACATATCCATCGCTTCGTAAATGTCGATGATATCTGCGCTCTCGTCGCCGCGGATGCGGCTGACGAAGTTGAACATCACGTAATAATCGGAGCCGCCGTGCGGGTATTTTTCCGCCTGCGCGGTGAGTCTGTCGGCGGTGTCGACTTTGACTGCCTTCGCCTCGCTGTTTTCGCCCTCAAATGAATCTGCGCTCAGATACAGCGTGCTCACGTCGCCCGCGTCCGCGTCCTCGCGCGCGCACTCCATGCGGCCCTTCGAGCCGTAGAGCGAGAACCAGCGGGAATCCCGCGCGGGCCCTACGCCCTGGATGCACTTGACCGCCGCGCCGTTCTCGAGCGTGATGATCTCCACGCCAGCGAAGCCTGCCTTCGCGCCCATTCTGCCCATGCGGGCGTTGTGGGGCAGCTCAACGCCGACGACCCTGACCGGGCGCAGCCCCGTGATATGGAACAGCGGACCCGTGGCGTGGGTGCAGTAATAAAACGCGCTCATCGTATTGCGCCAGTGGTCGGGCAGACCGCGCGTGTGGAAGTGCCAGCCGGACTCGCAGTTGTGCATGTATTCGCCCTCGCCGTATTCGAAATCGCCGATCGCGCCTTTGGCGTAGAGCTTCTTCATTTTCTTCGGCGCGGGCATAAAGCAGCAGTTTTCGGCGTATGCGTAGATCTTTCCGCTCTCCTCGACCGCCTCGATCAGTTCGACGCATTCCTTCAAATTCTGCGCGGGCAGAAGCTCGCTCAATACGTGCTTCCCCGCCCGCAGCGCTTTGATCGCGAAGGGCGCGTGCTCGTTGGCGAAATTCGCCAGCACCACCGCGTCGAGATCATGCTTCAGAAATTCGTCGTAGTCGGAATAATACGTGATATTCTCCGCGCCGAAGTCCTTTTTCGCTTTTTCGAGCGTCGGAATATGATTGTCGCAGATCGCCACGAGCTCCGCGTTCTGCGCGTGCAGGCAGTAGTCGATCATCGTTCGGCCGCGGCCCGCGCCGACGACGCCGATCTTCGTTTTCGGCTTCGCGTAAAGATCGCAGAAATGCGACAGGTCCTCCCGGATCATCTCGACCGGCCCCGGGATCGAATGGCTCGTCAGCACCGCCTCCCAGCGCTCGCGCATCCCCGTATCGTACTCCACGGGCAGAAAGCCCGCGTCCAGATAGCTTTTGACCGCGCTGCGCCGCCACTCGTCGGTGGTCAGCTCCATATAGTCCACGCCGTCGGCGATCAGCTTTTTGACGCCCGCGGCGTTTAAGTATTTGCCGAGGCCCCGCCCGCGGTAGTCCTCGCGGATGCCGACCATATGGATCTCGCCCACGTTCTCGCGCGGGTGTCTGATCGCGGTGATCGTGCCCACGTGCTCCCCGTTATGGTCGAGGAATATCACGTCGGTCGCCATGTTGATATCGTCGTGGAAGGTGATGCGGTCGTCGAAGGTGTTCTCGTCCGCGTCGTCGCCGACGAGTCCCTTCTGACAGCAGCGCACCCACGCCATCTTGTCGCTTTCGTCTTTATAAGTTGACAAGGAATAGCCCTCGGGAACTCCCGGGTCGGTGAAGGGGGTTCCCTTCACGCGGAACATTTTCAGCTGCGCCATAAACAGTATCCTCTCTGTGACGGATCCCGCGTTTTCCGCGCGCCGGGATCCGGTTTTCCGCAGTGCGGCGGCGTGTCCGCCGCGGCGCTATACGCGCCTATATTATATCTTTTTTTATCGGATATTGCAATCTGTTTTTTTCTCTTGTTTTATTGTTTTGTTTGAAGTATAATAGGGGTGTGTTTATATCAGAACAAGAAGGATGCGATCTTTTATGATCTCCGGAGCGATCTTCAGAGACGGAATCATCTCCGCTGCGAATTCCATTGCCAATTTCAAAGAGGCTGTCAATGTCCTCAACGTTTTCCCGGTGCCCGACGGCGATACCGGCACGAATATGAGCATGACGATGGCGGCCGCGAAAACCGCTGTTTCGACGCTCGCCGACGATATCTCCGCGGGCGAGGCCGCCGATATCGCCGCCTCGGCGATGCTGCGCGGCGCGCGGGGCAATTCGGGCGTTATTCTGTCGCTGATCTTCCGCGGCATGGCGGACGGTCTCAGGGGCTGCGACGCGGCGAACAGCGCCATTCTCGCCGCCGCGCTGGATCTCGGCGCGGTCAGGGCGTATAAAGCGGTGCAGAACCCGATGGAGGGCACGATCCTCACCGTCATCAAGGAGGCGGCCGCCGCGGCGCGCGAGCACAGCCGGGAGGATACCGATCCTGCGGAGACCTTCGAATACGCATATCGGGCGGCGACCGAGGCGCTGCAGAAAACGCCCGATATGCTGCATATTCTGAAAAAAGCCCGGGTCGTCGACGCCGGCGGGCAGGGCCTGTGTTATATTTTCCTCGGGATGCTCTCCGTGATTACGGGGGGAACGGTCATTGAGCTTTCGGAGCCGGATTCGGCGGAGCCCGCGCCGGTTGCCGTGTTCGCGGGGGATGTCCCCGGCGAGGCGGAGATCAAATACGCTTACTGTACCGAGTTTATCGTAAAAAGAGACGCTTCCTCGGCGAAAAACGTCGACGATCTGCGAAAATTCCTCGCGTCCGCGGGCGACTGCGTCGTTGCGGTGGACGACGGCGATATCATCAAGATCCACGTTCATACCAACGCGCCCGGCGAGGTCATCACGCAAGGACAGGCTTACGGTGAGCTGCTGACGGTCAAAATCGAGAATATGCGGCAGCAGCACCGCCACGCCGCGTGGGGCGTCGGCGACGCGGCGGAAAAGAAAACCGAAGAGCCCGTGCGCGTCGCGCCCGAAAAGAAGTTCGGCTTCGTTTCGGTCGCTGCGGGCGAGGGCTTTGACAACCTGTTTGCCGAGCTCGGCGCGGATCATATGGTCAGCGGCGGGCAGACGATGAACCCGAGCACCGAAGATATTCTGACCGCGGTGTACGCGACGCCCGCGGAAACGGTGTTCGTATTGCCGAACAATAAAAATATCGTGCTTGCCGCGATACAGGCGGCGCGTCTGGCGGACGACCGGCAGATCGTTATCGTCGAATCGACGACCGTGCCGCAGGGCGTCGCCGCGATGCTCGCCTTTGATGAGGACGCGTCGCAGCAGACCAATATCGACGCGATGAACGAGGCGATCCGGCGGGTGACGACCGTTTCGGTCACCTACGCCGCGCGGGACAGCGCCGTGGGCGGATTCAATATCAAAAAAGGCCAGTGCATGGGCCTTGAAGACGGCAAAATGGCGGCGGTTGAGGACGATCCCAACGACGCCGCGTACCGCGCGGTGCGCCGCGCCGCGAAGCGCTCCACCGAGATGATCACCGTCTATTACGGCGACAGCGTCACCGAGGAAAAGGCGCAGCAGCTCGTCGAGCGGATCTCCGAAAAATTCGACGACGCAGAGGTCCTTGCGGTCTTCGGCGGACAGCCGGTTTATCACTATCTCATCTCAATCGAATGAAGATGAACCTGAATTACGATATTCAATACGTAAAGGGCGTCGGCGAGTCGCGCGCCCGGCTGTTCCGTCGGATCGGGATCGGAACGGTCGGGGATCTTTTGCGCTTTTATCCCCGCGCCTATGAGGACTGGAGCCGTATCTGTTCCCCGATGAACGCGCCGGAGGGGGAGATCTGCTGTGTGCGCGGAACGCTCGCCTACCCGCCCGAGACACGGCGGATCGCCGGGGACCGGATCATGGTAAAAACCGCGCTCGTCGACGAAGGCGCGTTCCTCGATATCGTGTTCTTCAACAATAAATACGTCGCCGACAAGCTGACACAGGGGGAAAAGTATCTTTTCTTCGGCAAGCCCGAGAAAGACCCCTACGGCGGCGGTCTGCAGATGGTCTCGCCGCAGTTCCAGCCCGTTTCCGACGAGGGCGAGGGGCTGCATCCGATTTATCGGCAGACCGAAAAGCTGAATACCCGCGCGATCGCGAAATGCGTCCGCACGGTATTGGATTCCGTCGGGGAGCTGCCCGACCCGATCCCGGCGGATATCATAAGAAAATACCGGCTGCTCCCGCTGCGGGAGGCGTTGGAGAAGATCCATTTTCCGCGATCCGAGGAGGATATTCACGCCGCGCGGCGCAGGCTCGCCTTTGAGGAGCTGCTGCTTCTGGAGCTGGGCATGCTCGCTTCCCGTCCGGCAAACGCCGGGGGTGTGAAGATCTCGGATCATTCCGCCGCCTTCGCTTCGCTCCTGCCGTTCCGCATGACAAATGCGCAGAGCCGCGCGGTGGGGGAGATCATGTCCGACCTTTCTTCCGGCGCGGTCATGCGCCGTCTTCTGCAGGGCGACGTCGGCTCCGGCAAGACTGCGGTCGCCGCGTCGGTGGTGTATTCCTGCGTCAAAAGCGGATATCAGGCGGCGATGATGGCGCCCACCGAGGTGCTGGCGGGGCAGCATTTCCGCACGTTTCTGAATTTCTTCGACGGGACGGAGATCCGCGTCGCCGCGCTCTCGGGCTCGATGACGAAAAAGAGCAAGGACGAGGTCAAAAAGCGGCTTCTTTCCGGCGAGATCGATTTTGTCGTCGGCACGCACGCGCTGATCGAATCGGACGTTGAATTCAGAAATCTCGCGCTCGTCATTACCGACGAGCAGCACCGTTTCGGCGTCGAGCAGCGCACCGCGCTCGCGGAAAAGGGCGCGGACACGCACATGCTCGTCATGTCCGCGACGCCGATCCCCCGCACGCTGGGGCTGATCATCTACGGCGATATGGATATCTCCGTGCTCGATGAGCTTCCGGCGGGCAGAAAACCGATCAAAACCTACCGCGTGCCGTCGAGCTACCGTCCGCGGCTGTATAAATTTCTCGAAAAGCATTTCTCCGAGGGCAGACAGGGGTATATCATCTGCCCGATGATCGAAGAAGGGGAGAACTCCGGAGATCTGATCCCGGCGGAGGATTATTATGAATATCTGAAACAGCAGGTGTTCCCGAACCGCCGTCTCGGCCTCGTCCACGGCAAGCTGAAGGCGTCCGAAAAGGAGAGAACGATGGCGGATTTCGCCGAAGGGAAGCTGGATCTTCTCGTTTCGACCACCGTGATCGAGGTCGGCATCGACGTGCCCAACGCGACGGTCATGATCGTGGAAAACGCGGATCGGTTCGGCCTGTCGCAGCTGCATCAGCTGCGCGGCCGCGTCGGCAGGGGCAAATACGAATCATATTGCGTGCTGGTCAGCGACAATCAGAATCCCGACACCGACGCGCGCCTCAACATCATGTGCGAGACGAACGACGGCTTCAAAATCGCGGACGAGGATCTGCGGCTGCGCGGTCCCGGCGATTTCTTCGGCGAACGCCAGCACGGTCTGCCGCTGCTGAAGATCGCGGATATGATGAACGATACCGCGATGCTCGTGGAGGCGCGCAAGACCGCCGAGGCGATCACGGCGGACGGCGGGATCAACCGTCCCGAAAACCGCGCCCTGCGCGCCGCCGTGACCGAGCTGTTCGGGAACGACGCGACGAAGATGAATTGACGGCGCGGCGTGAGATCGTGATGCCGGTCTGTAGGGGCGGGCATGACCGCCCGCCGTCGGGCGACGATCTGAACCGAAATGATCTATCGGGTTTCGGCGATCGATTGTAGGGGCGGGCATGACCGCCCGTAAAACCTGCCAGACACGCGGCGTAAATTTCGACGTTGCACGTTTATTGGAATCGGATCTCGGCATTCCTCAACCATC
>JAFRPB010000227.1 GCA_017429345.1 Clostridia bacterium
ACGACTGTGCGCAATACCGGTTTTTTATGATGATCCTCGTTGAACGACGCCGGGACGGGATTCATTTCATTCACCCGTCCGCATCGCCGTTCAAAACGGCAGAGGTCTGCCGTGTTACCGGTTGCGGTCTCCGTCGGTTCCGCGCGTCAGCACACCAACCGCATTCTCTCGATCTGTTTCCGGTGCGCTCTCCGGGTGGACATAATATAGATCCGCGTGGTGTCGATGCTGCTGTGCCCCAGAAGATCCGCCAGCTTCGCGATATCCTTCTCGATCTTATAAAACGTGCGGGCAAACAGCCGCCGCAGGTTATGCGGGAACACCTTCGCCGGATCGACGCGCGCCGTCGCGCACAAGGTTTTCATCTCGCGCCAGACGTTCGTCCGGTCCACGGGTTTGCCGCCGCGCGTGACGAAGATCGCGCCGGTCTTGATCTTTCGTTTTTCCGCGTATTTCAACAGCTTTTTCTGCAGCTCCCGCGGAATCAGCACCGCCCGCGTCTTGCCCTTGTTGGTGACGGTCGCCTCACCTTTTTGCGCCGCCTCGACTGTGATGGACTGCAGTTCGCTCACGCGGATGCCGGTGGCGCAGATCGTCGTGATAATCAGCGCCAACCGACTGTTGCGCATTCTGCGCGCCGCGTTCACGAGACGGTGATATTCCGGTTCGGTGAGCTCCGTCTTTTCGTCCGAGAACACGCGCTTCTGGATCTTCATCGCCTTGAGTTTGCACCCCGACAACTTGAGAAACGCGAACAGACTGTTCAGCGCCGCGACGTTTACGTTGACGCTTTTCGCGGCGTACCCGCGATCTGAAAGCGTTCTCTTGTATTCGAGCGCGAGCTCCCGCGTGACCGCCCGCCCGGAAAGGAATTCTGCGAATTCCTCCGCCGCGTGTAAATACTTCTCCGCCGTTGCTTCCGACTTTTCGTCCGAAGACAGCGATTCCCGGAATCGCGCGAGCACGTCCGGGAATAATATTAATTCCATATAAATAACGCCTCCCGGATTATTATATCCGTGAGGCGCTGTATCATCCGACCGCAGCGAAAATCGTGAGGTCGTGAGGTCGTGATCCACCGTCCGAAAATAAAGGCTTGACGAAAGCAGTCCGATAGAATAAAATAGAATTAGTGATATACTATTCTTTGCGGGGAAATAATAGATACCGATCATACAAAACACGTCAGGAGGGATCGTATGTGTACCAAGAACCAATTATATACCATTTTGGAACGCGTTGCCGGCGAAGCGAAACAGCGTCTCGGCGACCGTCTTGACGCAGTGATCCTTTTCGGTTCCTATGCCCGCGGCGACTATGACGACGAATCCGACGTCGATATTATGATCCGTATCGGGTGCGCTCCGGCAGAGCTGACGCAGCACGAGGATTTCTTTGCGAAATTGTGCAGCCGTCTTTCGTTGGAAAATGACATCACCGTGTCTGTCGTCTGCGTTTCCTCGGAGATCTTCGAGAAATTCAAACACGCGCTGCCGTTTTATGCCAACGCGGAGAAAGAGGGTGTCCGCGTTGCATGATGAAGAAAGAATCGCGCTCTCGAAACTGAGACTGGAAAATGCAAAGGAACGTTTGAGTTTTATTCCCGGCATATTGGAGCTGGGCGATTATAAGACCGCGGCGAACCGGGCATATTACGCCGTTTTTTATGCAATGCGCGCAGTTCTCGCGTTAGACGGATTTGATTCGAAAAAACATTCCGGCATCATTGCCGAATTCAGAAAATCATATATTAAGACCGGTATTTTCGATGAAGAGATGTCCGATATCATTTCCGGGCTTTTCAACGTCAGAGCAAGCAGCGATTACGACGATTTTTATGTCATTAGCAAAGAAAAGGTTACGGAGCAATATGAAAATGCCGTACGGTTTATCGAACGTGTCGAGGCGTATCTGACTGCGGTCTATCCAAACTGAATACCATACCGAACGAAGAAGAGACTTGAGGATTTTCCCAAGCCTCTTTTTTATGTTTTCTTGTTCAGGAGAGCCGCCCGGAAAGACTTTTGTAATAATATTAAAACCCGGCGCATTAAAATCCGGCGGCAGAGCACAAAATCTCTGCCGCCGGACAGTTATATTATATAGAGATCGTCAAACATCCGGATATAGCTGTCCATCTGCCCGACATCGCCGTGCGTCAGTTTGCCGATCTTCAGATCGATCATCTGCGTAATTGTCATATCGCTGTAGAATTGACGGAGAACCAAGTTTACAGCTTTCATTTTCATCCGACGCGAACTGCGATACTCTCTCAAAGATGCTTTATGAATGGACAGGGGAATAAAGAAATAGAGCTAAGGCAACACCGCACAAATGCGGTCGCACGCCTTGCTCTATCTTTATTTCGTCATATCGCACATCTTTTCCTTGACAACCGACAGGTTGCCTGCGAAAAATCTATACGATCTGACGAAAAAATCTACTTCGCAATCCGCACACCCGAATTGTGCGGTGTCGCCCTAACTGACGAATCAAAAAATCAGTCAGCTCTTTATTCTCGGATAATTCGGTTTTGTTGCCAAAACGTTGCCAAACGCGATTCTGAGGGGTGAAGATCCCTTAAATATCAACGGGTCTGACGGTCCCGGGCATTATTCAAACTCGATGGTCGCGGTCGGCTTCGGCGTAAGGTCGAACAGCACGCGGTTGACGCCCTCGACCTCGCTTGTGATGCGCGCGGTGATGTGCTCAAGCAGCTCGAAGGGGACGTTTTCAACCGTGGCGGTCACGGCGTCGCGCGTGTTGACGGCGCGGATGATGACCGGCCATGCGTAAGTGCGCTTGCCGTCTTTGATGCCGGTGGCGCGCATATCGGGCACGACGGTGAAATACTGCCAGACTTTGCCCGCAAGGCCGTTCTTCGCGAACTCCTCGCGCAGGATCGCGTCGCTCTCGCGCAGCGCTTCGAGCCTGTCTCTCGTGATCGCGCCGAGGCAGCGCACGCCGAGCCCGGGACCGGGGAACGGCTGACGGTAGACCATATTGTCGGGCAGACCGAGCGCCTTGCCGACCACGCGGACCTCGTCCTTATAGAGCAGCTTGACCGGCTCGACGAGCTCGAACTGCAGGTCCTCGGGCAGACCGCCCACATTGTGGTGCGCCTTGACGCCCGCGTCGCTCTCCAAAATATCGGGGTAAATCGTGCCCTGCGCGAGGAACTCGATGCCCTCGAGCTTGCGCGCCTCTTCCTCAAAGACCTTGATGAACTCCGCGCCGATGATCTTGCGCTTCGTCTCGGGCTCGTCCACGCCCGCAAGCTTATCAAGGAAGCGGTCGACCGCGTCCACGTAAATGAGATTCGCGTTCATCTCGTCGCGGAAGACTTTGACGACCTGCTCGGGCTCGCCCTTGCGCAGAAGACCGTGGTTGACGTGCACGCACACAAGATTCTGTCCGATCGCGCGGATCAGCAGCGCCGCGACGACGGAAGAATCCACGCCGCCGGAGAGGGCGAGAAGGACCTTCTTATCGCCGACCTGCTCTTTGATTTCGACGATCTGCTCGGCGATAAACGCCTCGGCAAGCTCCGGCGTAGTGATGCGTTCCATGGTTTCGGGTCTTACGTTTGACTGCATGATTCATTCCTCCGATATCTTTTTTTAGTATTCTATCACAGCTTTTTGTATTTTTCAATTCCCGGGATAAAGAAAAATATAATTATTCGTCCCGCCCGGGCTTCCCTTGACTTTTCCCCGCGGGAAATCTATAATGGCAGAGAAAGGAACCGGCGCTGAATTGCCGGGATAAATGAGCTTTTCGGGGACCGGATATCCGAAAAGGCAACTCGTTTCCCCGCCGCAGAACATAAAACCGGAGGAATCCATATGCTGTACAGATTCAAAATCATCTTTTGTCTTTTTCAGGCGCTTCTTTTGCTGATCTCGTCGTTTTCGGCTTACGATTCCGACTTCAAGCTCAAAACGGACCGGGCGGCGATGGCGCTCACGGGCGTGACGGATATTTCGTTTGATACGATCGACGCGGACGGAATGAAGGTCTCCGACGCGGAAAAACAGCGCTGCCGCGACTGGTTCGACGCGAATATCCGCACGACAGGCGCGCCCGCCTACGATTTCACCGCGGGCGGCAAACGCCTGCGCACGCACCTTGCCGACTGGGAGATCACGGTGGGCGACGAAAGCGCAATCGGCGCTGTGCGCCGCGGCGGCAAGACGACCTGTATTTCGCTCAAGCACAAAAAAAGCGCCCTGACCGCGACGGTCGAGGCGACGATCTACGAGGACTTCGCGACCTGCGAATGGACGGTATACATCAAAAACGACGGCGACGAAAACTCCCCGGTCGTCAGGGATTTCTATGCCGCCGACTGCACGCTCGAGACCGGGCTTTCCGACGTCTATTTCAGCAAGGGGAGCGATCCCGCGGCGGACGATTTCGAGCTGACCCTTTCCTCGGTCAGTCTCACGCCGATGACCTTCAACGCCAACGGCGGCAGAAGCGCCTCGTGGCTGCCCTATTTCAACGTCCGCGGCGAAAACTTCGGCTTCGTGACCGCGACGGGCTGGACCGGGCAGTGGCGCGAGACCCTGCGTCAGACGGCGAAGGGCGTTCATATCACCGCGAAGCAGGAGTATTTCTGCGGTTACCTCACCCCCGGCGAGACCGTGCGCTCGCCGCTCGTGTCGCTCACGTTCTACGAGAACGATAACGCGCTCAAGGGCTTCAACACCTTCCGAAACTGGGAGAGCGCCTGCGTTTACACCGAGAGCGCTTTCCCGCTGACGACGACCGGCCTTGCGAACGAGTTCGACCGGCGCGGTACGGAGGAATATATCGCGCAGATCAACTCCTTACCCGAAGAGGTCTGCAGCGAGGCGGATTTTCTCTGGCGCGACGCGGGCTGGTACCCGATCAAAAACGACTGGTACGACAGCGTCGGCACCTGGAAGCCCGATCCCGACCGCTTCCCGGACGGCTTCGCGCCCATCGCCGAGACCGCCGAGGCGCGCGGCATGAAGCTGCTGCTCTGGTTCGAGCCGGAGCGCTGCTGCGAGGGAACCGAGGTCTATGAGGAATGCAAGCTTCACGAGGGCTGGCTGATCGAGGTCGGCGACGCGAACCGGAATATGGTCAACCTCGCGAACGACGACGCCTGCGCCTATCTCGGCGCGCTGGTCGCGAACGCGCTGAAAGAGAACAAGGTCGGCCTTTACCGGCAGGATTTCAACTTTTCCCCGCTTGAGTTATGGCGCAAGGCGGACAAGACGCTTTTCGGCGGCAGAACGGGCTTTGAGGAAAACCATTACGTCTCGAACCTGTATAAATATCTCGACACGCTGCTCGAGGTCAATCCCGGTCTGATCATCGACAATTGCGCCAGCGGCGGCAAGCGGCTCGATCTTGAGATGTCCCGCCGCAGCATCCCGCTCTGGCGCTCGGATTACAACTGCATGACCGCCGACGGAAGACTGCCCGACGACGTGGCGGAAGCGACCCAGTCCATGACCTACGGCGTCTCGTTCTGGCTGCCGCTGCACGGCACGGGCATCGGCGGCGAGGGCGGCGAATACCGCGCCCGTTCCGCGATGGTCCCCTGCGCGCAGACGGTGATCGGCTACCGCTTCGTGCGCGGCTCGATGGCGAAAAATTATTATCCTCTGATCTGGGGCGCGCGCGACCTCGACAAATTTCTTGCGATGCAGTACGGCGACGCGGATTCCGGCACGGTGCTGATCTACAAGCGGGAAACGGTCGGCGAGGACGTGTGCCGTATTACGCTGAACGGGCTTGATCCCGCAAAAGAATACGAGGTCTTCGACGACGATCATCACGAGTCCGTCACGGTGAAAACGGGCGAAGAATGGATGCGCGAGGGCTTTGATTTCCCGATCCCCGAAACGCCGAAGGCGGCGATCCTGATCTACCGCGCCGTCGGATAAGCGCGCGTCCGGTCGTTTCGGACATCATTTTAACAGGATAAGGAAACAAGACGCCGAAAAGCGCTCAAAGCTTTCGACGTCTTGATTTTTTTATTCTCCGCGCTCAACGCGGCGGTTGATCCTCCGCATTTGCGCAGATTTCAGATACGTTCACGCCCGAGGTTTATACCGTCGCGGCGATCATCTTATCGGGCTGCGGCTCGAGACGGGCGGAGATACGCAGGATCGAGCGGGCGTCGCCGGCCTTGATCTTGCCGTCTTCATTCGCGTCGGCAAGCAGCAGCTGCAGGTCGGAAAGCTTTTCAAGCTTTGCCGCCGCTCTCAGCGCGAGACGCGCGTCAGAGGACTTGATCTTGCCGTCCATATTCACATCGCCGAGCTGATAGGATACCTTGGGTTCGGTAACGCCGGAATCCGTCTGCGAGGGAACCGACGGAACAGTCGCGCCCGTTGAAGGAACCGTGAGATTCGTCGAGGGTACGCCGGGCGTCGTGGGTTCCGTTGCGGGCGCTTCGGTCGTCGGGGCTTCGGTCGTGGGAGCCTCCGTAGTCGGAGCCTCGGTCGTCGGAGCTTCGGTGGTCGGAGCCTCGGTCGTGGGGGCTTCGGTCGTCGGGGCTTCAGTCGTCGGGGCTTCCGTGATCGGAGCTTCTGTCGAGGGAGCTTCGGTTGTCGGAGCTTCAGTCGTCGGGGCTTCGGTTGTCGGTTCCTCGGTCGTCGGCTCTTCGGTTGTCGGTTCCTCGGTCGTCGGCTCTTCGGTTGTCGGTTCTACCGTGATCGGAGTTTCCGTGGTCGGAGTTTCCGTAGTCGGAGTTTCCGTAGTCGGGGCTTCCGTGGTCGGGGCCTCCGTGGTCGGGGCCTCGGTCGTGGGCGGCTCTGTCGGCGGTTCGGTCACGGGCGGCTCGGTCGTTATCTCCACATAGGAGGAACCGGGCTTATCACGCTGTACTTCTTCCGCACCGCAGACCGAGCATTTCCACTTCGGCGTGCCCCAGATATTCGTTCCGTTCTGCTCCCAAATGTGGGCGTTTGCGTCGGAATAGGCGAATTCTTCCTCAAATCCGCAGACCGCGCAGGCGTGACGCTTCACTCCTTCTTCGCGGCAGGTGGCGGATCTGATCACTTCTTCATTCTGCCATGTATGACCGAGCGCGGGGATTTCCTCTGTCTCGGAATGTTTTTTGCTGTTTCTGCAATATCTGACCCTGCTGCCGGGATTCACGCAGTCGGGCTCGGTAACGATCTTCCACTCGCCCCAATCATGGCCGAGGGGAGCAAGCTCGGAACCGGAGGTCACGATTTTTCCGCAGGCGTCGCAGACCGTGTCGCCGGTGTAGCCCGCTTTTTCACAGGTCGCCTTTTTCGCGTTTTCGATATGCGTCGCGTAATCGGCATGGTTATCCGGATCGATCGCAACAGCCTCTTTCTTCTCCGCGCCGCAGACCGTGCACGTGTAAAGGAGTTCTCCCTTTTCAGCGCAGGTCGCTTCCTTCGATACCGTGCCGTCGTTCCACACGTGAACGGCGTTTTCATGCTCGCCGCATACGGCGCATTCTCTTGTATGGTTCGCGCCGTCGCCGCTGTCCGTCCAATCTTTCCACGCGTGTCCGTTCGCCGGGATCTCCTGCCCGGCTTCAAACATCTGACCGCAGCCGAGGCAGACCTTATCGCCGGTATAGCCCGTTTCAACGCAGGTGGGATCCAGCTGATTCACGATTTCGGTACCGTAATCGGCATGGTTCGAGGGATCGATCGCGATCGCCGTTTTCTTCGTCGCGCCGCAGACCGTGCAGGTATAAAGCGTTTCGCCTTTCGCCTTGCAGGTCGCTGTTTTTGTCACCGTTCCGGCGTCCCAGACGTGCTCGGCGCTCTCCTGCTCGCCGCATACGGCGCACTCTCTTGTATGGTTCGCGCCGTCGCCGCTGTCCGTCCAGTCTTTCCACGCGTGTCCGTTCGCCGGGATCTCCTGCCCGGATTCAAGCATCTCTCCGCAGCCGCGGCAGACCTTGTCGCCGGTGTAACCCGTCCCGGTGCAGGTGGGATCCAGCCGGTTTACGGTATCGGTCCCGTAATCGGCGTGATTGGCAGGATCGATCGCGATCGGCTCTGTTTTCGTCGCTTTGCAGCCCGTGCAGGTATAGGTCTTTACACCTTCGGTCGTGCAGGTCGCGGCTTTTGTGACTTTGCCCGCGTCCCAGGTATGGTTCGCTTTCTCGATGTGCGTTTCATCCGTCGCGCAGACGCGCTGATGCTGCGTCGCGTCAAGCTTCTTCCACGCGCCCCAGGCATGTCCCGTCGCAGGGATCGCCTCGGTCTTTTTGCCGTTGCACACGCTGCATTTATAAGTCTTTACGCCGTCGGTCGTGCAGGTCGCCGCGGTCGTGATCGTGCCGGCGTCCCAGGTGTGCTTCTGAAGCTCGGTATGCGTTTCGTCGTTCGCGCAGATCCTCCTGTGATAGTTGTTCGTATATTTCTTCCATTCGCCCCAGCTGTGCCCCGTCGCAGGGATCGCTCTGACGCTGCCGGAATATTTTGCGCCGCAGCGGATGCAATGACGCGATTCGGAACCGTCCTCGGTGCAGGTCGCAGGCGTATCGACGGTATACTTCGTCGAGTACTTATGCCCGAGCTTGGCGATTTCCTCGGTCCTGATAGCCTCGTTCGGATTGAAAATGCAGTAATAGGTGCGTACGCCCGCAGCGGTGCAGGTCGGCGCTTTCGTTACCACGCCTTCGCCTTCGATATGCGTAGAATGCCTGTAGGTATACGTCTGCGTCTTATTGCAGATCGCATCGGCGTTAAAGAATCCCGTAACATTCGCCGCCAGCGTGATCGTCGCTGCATGCGCATAAGGGATCAGATAGATCTTACAGGTGTCAAGCAGGTTTCCGCTCGCGTCCACGTCGCGGATATACATCACGCCGTCGTCCGTGAAAAAGCGGGACTTGGACAGATTCGACTTCGAAAGATTGATGGAGACGCTTTTCAGCGTGGTAAGATTACTGAACGCCGCCTGCGGG
>JAFRPB010000020.1 GCA_017429345.1 Clostridia bacterium
AGACGGGAGCGCCCTGCGCGGCTGCATTATCCGCCGAGGCAAAGCCGTTGTTTATTTTTTCTTTTTCTTTCTCTCGTAGACGGGAGCGCCCTGCGCGGCTGCATTATCCGCCGAGGCAAAGCCGTTTTTTATTTTTTCTTTTTCTTTCTCTCGTAAACGGGAGCGCCCTGCGCGGCTGTGTTCTCCGCCGCGGCGATATCGTAGGAAACGGCGGCTCTGCCCGCGGGCTTGTCTTTTTTGCCTGCGGCTGACGAGGTCTGCGCGGCTGCCGCGGCTTCGGATTTGCGCCGATCCGCCTTTTCCGCACGGCTTTGACTGATCTGCGATGCGGTTCTCAGTCCCTCGGCATACCAGTTTGACAGGACCTTGTCCATATACGCAAAGCTGAAAGATGAGGTGTGATCCGCCATCTCATCGTAAGCGAGCAGAAGCTCGTCCGCCCCGTAACCGAAATCCGTCGACCATTTGAACAGGTATTCGCTCTGCTTTTTTGACGGCGCGGGATTCGCGCTGCCGATGCGCGCGGCGAAGGTTTTCCAGATCGACGCCGCCGTTTCCAGTGCGGCGATGCGCGCGTTCGCCGCCTCAACGGTGTCGATGCCGTCGTGCGCCCAGTCTTCCGCCACGGAATAAATATATGAAAACCCGTTTTTGCCGTTCATTTTCGCGTATTCGCAGATCATCAGCACGACGGGCGGCGGCAGCCCCAGATAGTCCACGCACAGAAGCAAGGGCGCCTGACTGTCGTACCCGATCGTCCTGCCGAGCGTTTTCTGGATCTGAAGGAAATACTCGCGGATCTCGGGATCTTCCGCGCAGCGGCGATTGATCTGCTGCGTTGTGGGTTTGATTGCCTTGTTGATATGCTTTTTTTCCGGCGCGGCGACCGGCTCCGGCTCCCCGGCGCTTTTCCGTTCGTCGGATCCTTCCGCGGGAGGAACGGTATTTTTTTCTTCTTTCCTTGTTTCCGTTCCCGTCAGGGGGGCGTGCTGCGCCGAAGGCTGCGCGGCGGGCGTCTCTCCCTGCCGCAGGATCAGACCGCGCTCGATCCAGTAGTTCAGCGCGTCAAGCGCGTCTCCCTCCGAAAGACCGGTAAGAGCGGCGATCCGGTCGAGCTCCGCCGGCGCGCTCATATTTCTGTATACTGCGATCAGGACCTTGAGCTGCGCGGCTCCCGCGAGCTTAAGGCCCTTATCCGCCGCTTCCGTCGGCAGCATAAAATATCCTGATGCGGATGGAACGGGTATAAACATCGATCATCACCGAAACAATTATAATAGAAAGAAGATATATAATACTATAGCATACGGAAAGAGAAAAATAAATACCTATTTTTGTCCGATCCGGGGATATTTATATGTTTTTTACAAATATCGCGTCGCAAAACGGCGGCTTCTGCGAATTTTTTCTGTTGACGGCAGGGAGATTTTGGGGTATACTATATGAGTATATTCAGATTTTATAACCTGAATCATCATATTCTGAACAGTCGGAAGGGAGAATTATTATGAGATTTCCGATCGGTATTATTACAAGCAGCTTTCGTACGGACCTGCGCGCTTCGCTGCACAAGGCGGCTCAGCTCGGCGCGGACGGCGTGCAGATCTATGCGGTGTGCGGCGAGGTCAGCCCCGAAATGAGTGCTTCTGCGCGCGCGGAGCTGCGGGACGCGGTCGCCTCCGAGGGGCTTGTGATCAGCGCCCTCTGCGGCGATATGGGCACGGGCGGCTTCTGCTTCCCGGAGAATAACGCCTATAAGGTGGAATATTCCAAACGCATCGTGGATCTTGCCAAGGATCTGGGTACCGATATCATCACCACGCACATCGGCGTGGTTCCCGCGGATCCGTCTCATCCGCGCTTCGGCGTGATGCAGCAGGCCTGCGGTGAGCTCGCCGAATATGCGGGGTCCGTCGGCGCGCATTTCGCGGTGGAGACAGGGCCCGAGCCCGCAAAGGTGCTCAAGGCGTTCCTCGACACGCTGCCCGGCACGGGCGTCGCGGTCAACCTCGATCCCGCGAACCTGAAAATGGTCTGCGACGACGATCCCGTCGAGGCGGTTCGCACGCTGAAGGATTATATCGTTCATACCCACGCCAAGGACGGCAAAATGCTGTACTTTAAAAATCCCGAGTTCATCTACGGCCTGCAGCAGGAGACGATCGTCACCGATCCCTCCTTTGCGGAGGTCCCGCTCGGGCAGGGGAATGTGGATTTCCCGCGGTATCTCAAGGCGCTCGAAGAGATCGGCTTTAAGGGTTTCCTTACGATCGAGCGCGAGGTCGGCGACGATCCCGCGGCGGATATCGCATCCGCGGTGGAGTTCCTGAAAAAAACGATGGCTGAAAACGTCTGAAGAAAGGTTGTGTTTCATTTATGAAAAGAATTCTTTCGGTTTTCATATCCGTGCTCGTCGCGGTATTGTTTGCCGTATCCGCGTTCGCCGCGTCTCCCGCGGTCAAACTTGAATGCGGCAAAGCGGCGGAAGGGGAGATTCTTTACGTCGACGTTGTTCTGAGCGGCTGCGAGGGACTCACGAGCGCCGATTTGAAGTTTAACTTCGATCCGGGCGTGCTCTCGTTCCTCGGCGCGCTGCTGCAGGGCGCCGCCGCGGGAGACGAAGATCTGATCGCCGTGTTCTCCGAACCCGCGGACGCAAACGCCGACGGCTGCGTCGCAATGTCTTTTATACATTTGGACAAGCTTTCCGCGGAAGAGGGCGACGGAGTGTTGTGTCAGCTTGCGTTCCGCACCGGCAGCGGCAGCAGCACGGTGAAAGCGAAGGCGGACAGTTTTGCCTTCGGCAATGAAAACGTTTCCCCGTCACTCGGCACGTGCAGATATTCCGCCGGACTCGGTTCGTTTTTCAAACAGTACGGATCGATCGTGCTGATCTGCGCCGTCTCGTTGGTCGTGATCGTTGTGCTCGTCGTTCTGCTGATCATAATCCGGAAAATGAAGAAGAATATTCCCGTTCCGGTAGTGCCTTTCGACGACGCGGACGCCGCGCAGACGGAAGCCAGAACGGTCGTGCTGACCGATCCCGAGGCGTTTCCCGAAGAGCCGGAAACAGCAGAGGAGCCGGAGACCACGGAAATAACGGAGCCTGCAGAGGATGACGCGCCTTATTCGGATACGGAAGAATCTAACGAAAAAGAAGAAAAGGATGATAATGATGAAAATTAAAGCTGTTTTTGCTCTGATCGTTGTGTCGGCGTTGTTTATGCTCGCACTGACGCCTGCGTTTGCCGCGCAGCCTGCCGTGAACGTGACTTCGGGCGAGTGCAAGGTCGGCGAGACGGTGACGGTTCTGCTCTCCATGACGGACGTCGCGGGATTTACCGCCGGCGATCTGCACCTTCAGTATAACCCTCATATGGTGCGCCTGACAAAGATCGAAGACTGCGACGATATCAATTCCAAGGGCGTTTATCACGCCGAGACGGAACTGATCAAGGATGAGAATGAACTGGACGCAGACGGAATGCCCGTACATAATCTGAATATTTCGCTCTTCCATGAGGAACAATTTCCTCAGTCGCTGAATACCTGCGAATTGTTCCGGCTGACGTTTACCGCTCTCAGCGGCGGGGAGTGTCCGCTGGTGATCGCCGCGTCGTCCTTCAATATCAACGATGAAGAGGTCTATCCCGTTCTGAACAGCGGCCTGCTGAAGATCGAAGGCGAAGAAGGCCAGACCTGGGATTATGAGAAGGGCGTGATCGACGACGTCATTTATACCGACGCGGATTATCCCTATGCGCCGCTGAACCCGACCGTGCCGCGCACCTACGCTTCGACCGGGGCGAATACCCCGAAACCGACGACGGAGAAAAAATCCAACGCGATCGCGATCATCGCCGTAGTAGTTGTCGTCATCGTTGCCGCGATCGTCGTGGGCGTGGTCGTTTCGGGCAGAAAAAAATATGTCAAAGAGTAAAGCAAAATAAACAATCTTAAAGAATTAAACATTTGGGAGGAGAATCATCATGAAAAAAGCAGCCGCTTTGTTTCTGGCTCTTTTGATCGGCCTGTTTTCGATTTTGCCCTGTTTCGCGATTGACGATCCCGATTTTGTCGCCGCTGCGGAAAAAACGAAAAAACCGCTGGTGTATCTGACGGATATCAAGGGGAAGGCCGGCAGCAGTAAAAAGGTTTCCGCAACGCTGATGTTCGCGCATGCCAAGGGCTTTACGAGCGGGGATCTCGTAATTCAGTATAACCCTTACATGCTCGAATACGCGGGCTTTGTGCCGTCGGCGACGATGGGCAATTCCAACGTATATATTAACTATACGGAAAAAACCGGCCCCGACGTATTGGATATTTACGGCAACATCGCGCATGAGGTATATATTTCCCTGCTTCATATGAATGAGTTTGACAAGGATCTGGATACCTGCGAGATCGGAACGGTGTATTTCAAGCCGATCGGCGGCGGCGAATGCCCGTTGGAGCTGACGGCGATGAGCTTTGACGTCGGCGGTGAAGACGCAAAGTGCGAAGTGCGCAGCGCGACGGCGAAGATCTCGGGCGAAAAGGCCTCCGAATGGGACTATACCGCGATCACATCCGCTTATCTTGAGATCCCGGATGATTCACCGTATGTCGTCGTGAAGCCGAAGCTGAGCAAGTTCCCCGTCTGGGCGATCATCGTATTGGTTATCGCCGCGATCGCGGTTTTCGCGCTGGTCTTCCTGTTTGTTATCAAAGGGAAGAATTATGTCGCCGACGACGGAGAAACGCCGCCGAAGAAATAATCGATCGGAAAAATCGCATGAATGCGGCGCTGTGCGGTTGCGTAAGCACGGCGCTGCATAAAAAACAGATCCCGTTCTCGTCAACGGGATCTGTTTTTTATACGCGACGCATTCGCGTGCGAAAACTTCTTTCAGAACCGGTATTCTTCGAACGCCTTTCTGAACGCGGAAATCGATTTTTCGATCATTTCCCCGCTCACGCAGTAGGATATGCGCAGGAACCGCCTGCAGCCGAAGGATTCGCCCGGCACCAGAAGCAGGTCGTATTTTTTCGCGTGTTCGCTGAAGCGGTTGCCGTCACCGTCCGGCGCTTCGATGAACATATAGAACGCGCCCTTCGGATAGACGCATCTATAACCGATCTCCGTCAGCGCGGAGTAGAGAAGATCTCTGTTCGACGCGTATTCCGTGAGATCCGGCCGGATCCCCGCGCAGCGCTCGATCACCCGCTGCAAAAGCGAGGGCGCGCAGACGTAGCCGCAGGCTCTCGCCGCGCCTGCGATCGCGGCGTAAAGACGGCTGCTCTCGTCCGCCGCGGCGGGAACCAGCACGTAACCGATACGCTCGCCCGGCAGGGAGAGCGATTTGCTGTAGGAGTAGCAGACGATCGTGTTTTTATAATACAGCGGCGGAAACGGTACGCTTTCGCCGTCATAGACCAGCTCGCGGTACGGCTCGTCGGAGATCAGATAGATCGCGCGGCCGTATTCGGCGGATTTTTTCTCCAGCAGCCCGGCAAGCTTTTTGATCGTTTCTTCCGAATAGATCGTGCCGGACGGATTGTTCGGCGAGTTGATGATCACCGCCGCGGTATTCGCCGTGATCGCGCCTTCCAGCGCGCCGAAATCGATCTGAAACGCTTTTTCATCGGCGGGCACGAGCACGAATCTGCCGCCGTTCGCTTCGACGAAGCAGCGGTATTCCGGGAAAAACGGCGCGATGCCGATGATCTCCGTCTCTGCGCCGACGATCAGCGCGCGCAGCGTTGAGACAAGAGACGCCGCGGCGCCGCAGGAGATATACAGCTCCGCGGGGGTGAACGCGGTGCCGAAACGCGCGTTCAGATCCTCCGCGATCGCTCTGCGCGTTCCTTCGCTTCCCTGCGCGCTGGTGTAACCGTGCACCGCGACGGACGGAAGAGACGCGATGATATCCGCGATCGCCTCGTTCACTTCCTTCGGCGCGGGTACGCTGGGATTGCCGAGACTGAAATCATAAATATTTTCTCTGCCCACAAGCTTCGCGCGCTCATTGCCGTATTCGAACAGGTCGCGGATCACGGAACGGTTCGAGCCGAGGGCGTACATTTTATCGTTGATCATTCGTTCTGGCTCCTTTTTTCGGGTTTCGGGAGAAAATCAGATCTCAATGTCTTTTTTTCCCGCAGGTTTGACCGACGTCTTTTTTATTCTTTTTTCGGATCCGCCGAAGAAAGATACCGGCGAATAACCGTTTTGAATACAGCTCAGGAAATTGATCAGCCCCTCAAGGCAGAGGAACAGGAACAGCAGCTGTACCGCAGGCATCGCGAAGAGCTGATTCGCGCTGAGGATCGGATCCACGTTCAGCGCCTCAAACAGACGCTGCATGATCTCGGGCTTGAAATACCAGAAACAGGGCAGCGGCAGCAGGATCAGGCAGAAAAGGACAAGATACAGCCAGTCGATTTTGCGTTTTTTTGTTTCCGCCGAAATGAATACGATGAACGGAACGACGAAAAACACCAGCACGGAGATGGACGATACTATGCGCATATTCACGATGAAATATGCAAGAAGCGTATATCTCTGCCAATCCTTCGGCACAACAAACATCATTGCCGCGGCGATGAGACAGGTGACGACACAGGCGATCTCCCCGGCTGTTTTCCCGCCGCCCAGCAGGGTGATGAAGCTGGAGGCGCTCACGCTCGTCAGTGAGAAACCGATTTTATGATCCGCCCCGTAGGCAAACAGATTCTTGAAATACACAATAAGGTCCGCGCCGAAATGATAGAACAGCGCCGGGATAACGAACATGACCAGGAAAAAGATCCCCGTTCGGAGCAGATCTTTATACCGCTTTTTCTGAAGGAAAACCAAAAAGAATATTATGGGATAGAGCTTCAGCGCGGCTGCAAAGGCAAGCGTTAAATATGAGAAATTCTGCAGCATCTCATTGTCGCTGTCATGGAAAAAGACGAAAAATGCGGTGCAGATCATAGCGAGCAGAGCGATATTGCCGCGTTCGACACAATAAAACAGCGGGTAGATAAAGAGAAATCCGAACGAAAGCGCCAGCCTGAGGCTTTTATTCTTTTCGCTCTGCAGATATCCGCGCAGCGTAAAAGCGAAAGCCGCAAGACAAATCGTTGTGAATACGTAGAAAATCACGATCGACTGCTGGTTCACCTGCATGGCGTACCGTTGCTGGTATGTGCTGTCGATCACGCTTTGCGGGATCATATGCGCCAGCAGAAAGAATATCAGGTTCGCCAGCGGCGTATTGATCGAACCGTTTTCGTACAGCGACATGTCCTTGGCGTCCCGGAGCGAATTGAAAAACTCCATAAAGTAATCCTGCCGCGTCGAATTATCGACATAAAACAGCATTTTCAGGAAAGACTCCCCCCGGCTGCGCAGCGACATCAGCAATATCACGGCGAAGCACAGACCGAACAGGACGAGAAATGCAATGATGAAGGCGGACTGGCGGTCCGGCTTTTTTTTCAGCAGAGAGAGTTTGTTCATATCGGCGATACCTCCGAAGGATCAGGTCGTCATTCTTTATATATGATTCCTTTATAATAAGTCATTTTATCATATCGGTTTCAATTTTGCAATGAATATTTGAGCCGCGGATCGATTTTTCGCAAAAAAAACAGAAAAACGGGGGAGTTTTCGGCGGATATAAGACAATTATTTCAGTGTTCATTTTAAATTAAAAGAAAATTCATAATTCATTCATCAAAGTTTATGTCGAATAGTGTATATTATGATTCGTAGTTCGCATAATTATTCACTTCGCGAATATTTCTTTTGACGATATCTTTTTTTCATAATCCCCTCTTCCCCTAAAGTCCGGATCCGGTAACTTGTTGCCGGATCCGTGACTTTTTTTGCGTTTTGCGTGCTGCGTGTTGCGTGTTTCGTACTGCGTGCTGAGATCTGAGCTTGAGAAGCCGCTGCGCGACGAAGAGCAAAAATGAAAAATGAAAAGTGAAAAATGAAAAATTGCGGAAAAGCGCTTCGCGCCTTTTTATCATGGAAAATGCCGATTCCGGTTCACCGCTCACTTTTCACTGTTCACTGCTCACTTTTCACCGTTCACCGTTCACGACTTCACGATTGCAGAATAACGATCTCAGGGCCTTGCCGTATCGATTGCAACACGCAAAACGCAACACGCAAAACGACTTCACGATTTCACGATTTCACGGCTTCACGATTGCCTGCTGCCGGACTTTTTTCCTTCCGCGGCAAAATATATGAAAATAATTATTGTAAATCGTATTTGTTTATGTTATACTAATTCCGAATATGAGAAATTATACCTTCGGAGGATGATTTTTATGAAGCATACCCTCGTCATCACGAAACGGCCCGAGCGTACCGGCGTCGGATCCGTGCCGGACGGCGCAGTCTGCGGCAACGGGGATCTGACGGCTGTGCTCGGCAGCAGCGGCAGCGGTGTTCGGATCTGGCTCGGCAAGAGCGATCTGTGGTGCGCAAGCGCCGACGCGGGCGAGGGCGGCGTGCGCCCTCTTGCGTATGTTGATATCAATATTCCCGCTTCGCTTTATGCTCATTACCGCGCGGAGCAGCGGATGGATGAAGGGCAGATGGCTTTCATCTGCAGAAACGGTTTCAGCTGTATCGAAGCGGAGATCACCGTTCCCGCAACGCGCAACGCCGCGCTGATCCGCCTCAGGTGGAGCGATAATTTTGACGCTCCGCCCGTCCGGCTGACCGTATCGCAGTCTGTCGGCGGCGAGGCGACGCAGTTTTCTTCGGGCGATATCGCCGGCGCCCGCATCGATTACAGCGATGCGGATTATGCCTTTTCAACGCGGGCAGCGGCGGCGATCCGCAAGATCTGTTCCGGCAAGAGCAGCGCGGATTATCTTCTGACGGTCGCAACCGAAAGCGACGATCCCGATTATATCTCGTCTTCGGTGGATTTTCTCAGGCGCGCGGATGAAGCGGTCGCGGCGCGTCTGATCGCCGAGAATAAGGAAGCGTGGGAAAAATTCTGGAGCGCGTCCTCGGTCACGCTCTCCGATAAAGCGTTGGAGAACGACTGGTACGCGTCGCTTTATCTTCTCGCAGTTACGCGAGGCAAAAAGGATTTCCCCGCTGGGATGTTCGGCAGTCTCGTCACCGCGGAAACGCAGCCCTTCGGCGGCGCTTACGCTCTCGGCGGCAGATATGAAGCGGCGTATTTCGGCGCGGCCTCGTCAAATCACCCGGAGTTGACCGATTATTATCTCGATCCGCTTCTTGCTGCGATGCCGAAGGGCCGGGAATATGCGAATACGCTTCTGAACTGCGGCGGTATTTTTTACCCGGCGTACCTCGGGCCGAAGGGGTATATCCCGACGCTTGAGGGCCTGACCGAGGCGCAGAGCTTTTTCGGTCAGAAAATATACGCCTCCTACGCCGCCTGTGTGCCGGTGATGCGGCTGAATAAAACGCTCGATCCCGAATACGCGGCAAAGATGCTGCCCTATATTTCCGCTCTCGCGGAGTTCTGGATCGGCTTCATGAAGCTGGAGAAGGGGAAATTCACCGTTTCCGGCGATTCGCCGCGCCCGATCCCGTACAATGAACCGAAATTCAAGGAATCGAAGTATAAAAAAGAGCGCAAAGCCCGCAACAGCACGGTATCGCTCGGCGCCGCGCGCATGGTATTCTCCGCGATGCTGACGCTCGCAGCCATGCTGCCGAACGCCGGGATCGACGCCGCGCAATATCAGAATATGCTGGCCTCGATCAGTCCGTATCCCCGCAAGGGCGGCAGAATCGCGCCGGCGAAGAAAGGGCTCAAGAAGGCGAAGAACAGCGCCCTGACGCTGCTGCCGATCTATCCGTTCGAGCAGGTGGCGTTCGATAAAAAGAGTGTGAAGACCTCCCGCAAAACCGCCGACAAGGCGCGCGCGTGGTATGTCGGGAAGGACGCCGCCGCGGCGTATACCGCTGCGGTACGCGCCGGCGTAAGCGCCGAAGAGGTGCTTGATCATTACAGAAAGTATAAATCCCGCGCGGGGCTGCTCAATGGCTTGTATAACCTGCCCGACGGAGGACAGCAGAATATCGGTCTCGCTTCGTCCATGCTCAACGAGATGATGATCCGCGTCGACGGCGGGATGCTCAGCGTATTCCCGAACTGGGTCGGCGGCATCGACTGCGAATTCCGTTCATTGCGGACGGACAGCGCGTTTCTCGTCGACGCCGCGATCAGGGGCGGTATCATTCAATATGTGCGTATCACAAGTGAAAAAGGCGCGCCTCTGACCGTTCGGAATCCCTTTACGAACAAATATTTCGGCGGCTGCATCGTCACTGTCGGCGACGACGAGCAGACGCAGAACGACGCGGTCATTTCGCTGGAGCTTCCCGCGGGCGGCGTCGCCCTGCTCACGCCGGTGAACGAGTCTGTGACCGGACTGAGCCGCAAGGCGGTCAACACCGTGAAAAAGACGGAGAAGAAAGAAACGAAAGCCGCCAAAAAAGAGGCAAAGGAAGCGCCCAGACGCGAGAAAAAAGAAGAGAAGACCGCGGCGTTCTTCACAAAGGTCGAGACGAAGACCGAAAAGAAAGAAGCCAAGAAAGAGGCAAAGAAAGATAAGAAAGAGGATAAAAAGTACGCGAAGTTTGATAAGAAAACAGAGGCCTTAAAGGCGAAACGCGCGAAAAAAGCCGCTAAAAAGCCGACGAAGAAGCAGGCGAAGAAAGCCGCGAAAAAAGCGGAGAAGAGCAATAAGAAGAAATAATCGCCCTTCCCGACGGCGGCGCCGTATTAAAAAAACGTTTACATTTTTTGCATAGGAATTTGACTTGATTCTTGTATTCTCAAAGTGTATAATGAAAAAGCAGAATGATCGATCCATAACAGAAAGGATGAAACATTTTATGAAAAAGTTATCGTTCAGGGGATTTGCTCTCGTATTGACCGTTGCAATCCTGCTCTCCGCCTGCGCCGTCATGTTCGGCGTCGCAGCTGACGCGCAGCCGACAACCGCGGTCGGTTTGACCGAGGGTGTAACAGGGGAAGCTTCCTTGCAGCCGACCGCCGAGCCCGGTCTGACCGGCTCCGGGAGCACAGACGCCGCTTCACAGCCGGCTGCCGAGACGCAGCAGAACGGGAATGAAAACGGCGAGCTTGATTCCCAGTATACTCCGATCAGCTCGTCTCCCACGACTTCTCCGCACAACGGCGATTATTACAGCGACGCGGCGGATATGAACCGCGATATGGTGCTCAATTCCGCCGACGCGAGATTTATTCTCCGTCTTGCGGCGCGTATTGAGTGGGTGAAGCAGCCCCGTTACCTTCCCGCCGGAACGATCTTCGGCGATATCGACGAAAACGGCAAGGTGAACGCCGCGGACGCCCGCTGGGCGCTGCGCGTTGCCGCGAAGCTGAATACGGTCCCCGAGGTCATTGAGCAGACGCTGAAAAAGCCCGAGCCGACCAAACCCGCCGTTACCACCTCCGAAGATGAACAGACGCAGGTCGCTCCCACGGCCACGACCACGACCGCGGCTCCCACCACAACGAAGAATCCGCTTGAGCTTGAAATGCCCATCTGCGAAGAATTCGTCGTGAAAATGAAATCCTCCGAAGGCGTTTCCTATCTTGTCGCGTCCGACGGTCTTACCTGCTATATCAAATCCGACGACCTGATCAAGGGCTTCTCCGTAATGGTCGACAGATCGGGCAGCATCTATGTCCTGAACGATTCGGATCAGGTCTTCACCGAGTTCGGCGCCAAGTTTGCCGGCAATAACCTCGGCATTACCGCTGAAAATGTCCGTAACTTCGTGAAGAGCGTCGCCGTTCCCGAGTTCGGCGTATTCGAAGACTGCAAGCAGACGACGGAAGTTATTAAGGATATCCCGTTTACCGTCGCAGAGAGAGACGGCGTGAAATTCTACTTCTATGCGGACGGCGAGCTTACGAAGATCACCGCCAAGACGCTGAAGGACAAGGCGACGAGCTTCACGGTATCCGAGTATTCCGCCGACGCGGAAAAGTATATTACGGTTCCGGAAGGCTACGCCTCGAAGAATTCCAACGAGTTCATTCTCAGATACGGCATTGATTTCCTGCTGAATAAGTTCTGATCGGTGCGGTGTTTGTTATTCAGAGAATCAGTATTGCGTTTTCCAGAGGGATGAAAATGATGAAAAGATTAGGCAGCTCTGTTATTATCGCCATGATCGTCTCCGCGCTTCTTGTCATTTCGGCGGCGGCGGCTCTGCTCGGCGACGCGAATAATGACGGCAGCGTTAAATCCTACGACGCCCGCAAGATCCTGCGGCACGCGGCAAAGGTTGAAATTCAGACGGATCCGTTTATTCTGAAGCTGATAGACGTCGACGGGAGCGGCAAAATAAACGCCAGGGACGCGCGTCTCGCGCTGCGGATGGCGAGCCGTCTGGAGGCGACAAAGGAATATGTCGAGCCCGGGACGGAAGCGCCGGCCGAACCGACGACGAATCCTCCCGCGGAGTCTTCATCGGTCCCGGATCTGCCGATAGAACCGCTCCTGACGACGAGATACACGCCCACAGAGCCGACGAGCGAAGCTCCCACGGAGCCGACAAGCGAATCTCCCACCGAGCCGACAGGCGAAGCTCCCACCGAGCCGACGGCGCCTGTCGCGGGTATTGAGTATCACGACAGCTTTTACGTCGATACGGACATTATCTCGTTTACAAACGGAAAAGAGACCGGTACGCAGCGGGTAAAGGTCGCCTCCAGCACAGAGGAAGTGACGGGAGCGCTCAACAAAACCTATACGCTGAACGCGCAGTATATCCGCTCCGATGTCGTTTCGCCCGGGCGTGAAATCGGCTTTCTGATCCGCGATGAGCTCAACAGTCTGCGCACCGGCACAAAAAAGACCATTTATATGATCGATTACGAGGATAAAGAATACGTTTCGATCGACGGTGATGTGCTGACATTGCTCGGTGTTGATTTCGACGAAATGATGGCGGGTAATCCTATTGACGACATGAAAATACCGGTCTTTACGGATCTCCGCGCTCTGAACGCGACCGAGGAGGAATACGAGGGCAAGACTTATCAGGTCGTTACGATCGATAAAGACGGGACGTTCAGCAAGTATTTTGTCGAGCCCCGCGACGGGAAGTATTATCCCGTGATCGTGGAGAGCTATGCCGACGATATGCTTTTAACCAGAATGGTGATCTATGAGTTCAGCACAGACGCCGCCGCGTATACCGCCGCGCCGACCGACATGAAGGAATATCCGATCCGGATGTTGAGCGCCTTGACGGACTTTACAAGCGCGATGCCGTTTTTCCAGAAAATCGGCATCATGTAACGGTCAACATTGAGAAAAAGAGGGAGTATAATAATAATGAAAAGAGCAGGAACTTCTGTTATTGTTGCAATAATCCTTGCCGCGCTTCTTGTCGTATCGGTGACCGCGGCCCTGTTCGGCGACGCGAATAACGACGGCAACGTCAGATCAGGCGACGCCCGCACGATTCTGCGGCACGCGGCAAAGGTTGAAATTCAGACGGATCCGTTTATCCTGAAGTTGATGGACGTTGACGAAAACGGCAGCATCAAAGCCTCCGACGCGCGTCTCGCGCTTCGTATGGCGAGCCGTCTGGAGACGACAAAGGAATATGTCGAGTCTGTGACGGGTGTCATCCCGGTCGAACCGACAACGGAGTCATCAACGGTTCCCCCCATTCCGAGCGATCCGATAATACCTACAAGCAAAGTTCCCGATGAGCCGACGACTGCGGCTCCCGTTGAGCCGACCACAGAGGCTCCCGTTGAGCCGACCGCAGAGGTTCCCGTTGAGCCGACCACAGAGGCTCCCGTTGAGCCGACGCTGCCCGACGAACCGACGACCGAAGCTCCCGTCGAGCCCACCACCGAAGCTCCCGTCGAGCCCACTACCGAAGCTCCTGTCGAGCCCACTACCGAAGCTCCCGACGAGCCCACTACCGAAGCTCCCGACGAGCCCACTACCGAAGCTCCCGACGAGCCCACTACCGAAGCTCCCGACGAGCCCACCACTGTGCCCGTCGAACCTACGACCGAAGTTCCCGTCGAGCCTACCACTGTGCCCGTCGAACCCACCACCGCGCCTGTCGAACCTACGGAACCTGTCGAGGAAATTGAGTATTACGACAGTTTTTATATCGATGCAGACGTCGTCTCGGTTACCGACGGGAGGGAGACCGTACAAAGAGTGAAGGTCGCCGCATCCACAGAAGAGGTCAAGGGTGCGTTCGGCAAAAACTATACGCTGCATGCGCAGTATGTCCGCACGGACAGTATTTCGCCCGGTCATGAACTCGGCGTTTTGATCCGAGACGATCTCAATACGCTGCGTACCGGCACAAAGAAAACCTTCTATATGATCGACTACGAAGCGAACGAATACGTTTCGATCGACGGGGATGTGCTGGAATTAGCCGGTGTGGATTTTGACGAGATGATGGGGGATGATCCCCTTGACAGTATGAGAATACCGGTCTTTACGGATCTCAGCGCTCTGAACGCGACCGAAGAGGATTTTGACGGCAAGACGTATCAGGTCGTTACGATCGATAAAGATGAGATCCGCAGTAAGTATTTCGTTGAGTACCGCGACGGAAAGTATTATCCCGTGATCGTGGAGAGCTATTCCGACGGTAAGCTTGACACCAGAATGGTGATTTATGGGTTCAGCACCGACGCCGCCGCCTATACCGCCGTGCCGACCGGAATGAAGGCATATCCGATCCGGGCGCTGACAGTCGCAACGGATCTTGTGAACGCGATGCCGTTCTTCCAAAGACTCGGCATAATGTAACGGCTGCGGCGAAAAAGCAAAACAACACGTTTTTTGATATCCCGCAGCAATGCGGGATATCTGCGTTTAATATCTGTTTTCTGTTTTTTCCTGTCGGAAACCGCGTTTGCATGAAACAAAGCGCATTGTGATCGGCCCTGCCGACGACCGGAGAAAGCAGATCGGCCTTCGGAACGGAGGAAGAGAACAAAATGAAAAGAATACGATATCGCCTGACGGCGGTTATCTGCGCGTTCGCGCTGCTGCTGGCCGGATATACGGCGTTTGCCGCCGAGCCGTACGGGCCCGGCGACGGCAACGGGGACGGCAAAGTAAACAGCTCCGACGCGCGTCTCGCCCTGCGTATCGCCGCGATGGTCCATCAGGGCACGGCGCAGGAGCGAAAGGCCTGTGACGTGAATTATAACGGCTCCGTCACTTCCTATGACGCGCGTATGATCTTATGCGTCGCGGCGCGGATCTACGATATGAGCTATATCACGCCGACCACGGGCGATCCGTCAAAAACGACCGTGACCACCACGGAGACCGGCCGCGGAGACAGCGTTCCGTGGGATCTGATCGTGTCTACCACGGCGCGTGTGACGGAAGAAAGAACAACGCTTCCTCCGCCGACGCATCCGAATAATTATTATACAAAGCATACCGAAACGACGAGCGAAACGACGGCCGCGCCGGTCCCGCCGACGACCGCCGTTCCGATCCCGCCGGAGCCCGGCACAACGCCCGTTGCGCCGACCGATGAGGGCGGAACGACGGATACGACGGTATCCCCGACGACAGAAACGCCGACGGCGACCGCCCCGACGGTCGTGACGACGGCGCCGCCCGTTGAAGAGAGAACGCATTTTTCGATAACTCTTAAGCGTGAAGCGGACGGTATTCTGGCCTTTACGTTCTCGGTGAAAAACGCGCTCGGCCTGAAGAGCGGCGTCCTTTCCGTCGATTTTGATTCCACGGTGTTGCAGTTCGTTGCCGCCGAAGAGAATGAGGAGATCGGTGCGCGGGTGATCATCCGTCCCGCGCCGATGCCCGATGAAGTCGGCTGCGAGTTTTCGTTCAGCGAGCCGCTGATCGCCGAAAGTTTTACGTTCGGCAAGGTGCGCTTCCGCGTGATTAACGCGAACGCGGAGTCCACGGACATAGGCGTTTCGGTTCGCGGTTCCAGCTCTTACAACTGGCAGACGGACGGCGGCTCCGTTATCATGCCCGATCGCTGCGTGTATCATCTGTATCCCAACGGCAGCGCGTCGGATACGTCGGAGATCGAGTCGACCGCGTCGCCCGCTGTGACGACGGAAGAGCCGTCCCCGACGGATGAATCGCCGACGCGTATTCCCGGCGACACCGAAACGGCGAGTCTCTCGATCGCGCTGAACCGTCCCGGCGACGGCTCGCTGGTATTCACACTGAAGGTGAAGGACGCGCAGGCGCTGAAAAGCGGAATGCTGAACGTTGATTTCGATCCCGGCGTGCTGGAGTTCGTCGCCGCCGAGGGCGTCGATCAGGAGGGCGTTTCGGTCAATCTCCGGCCGACGCCGGCGCCGGGAACGGTCGGCTGCGAGTTTTCGTTCCGAGATCCGCTCTGCGCGGAGGAATTCGTTCTCGGAACCGTGACGTTCCGTGTCATCGGCGACGCGGAGAATACCTCCGTCAGCGCCGCCGTACAGGAACCGGCCGCATATAACTGGCGTACCGAAGCGATTTATGTGATTACGCCGGAGCGCTGTTCTTATTACGTATTGCTGAAATGACGAAAGGAGGGCATAAAATGAAAAAGAAGTTTTTCGCGCTGCTGATCGCGGTATGCATCCTGATTTCTTCCGGTTTTATGCCCGCAAGAGCCGTTTCGTCGTTAGTTCTTGCCGCGTGCGATATCAACGGAGACGGCCGCGTCGCTTCCTCCGACGCGCGTATTATCCTGCGCAGGGCGGCGCGTGTGGAATATTATGAGATGACGCAGGCCGCGATCGACGCGGGGATCCGCGTGTTCGGCGATATGAACGGCAGCGGAGGCGTGACAAGCGCTGACGCGCGTCTGCTGCTCAAATTCAGCTCGCGTATGGTGGATGAGAGCATCTTTATATTCTCTTTCCGCGAGACGGCTTTATCGACGACGGAGCAGCCGTCGACCGGCCTGTCGCCGGTCGTTACCGATACCGCGCCGTATCCCGTGAATCCCGCCGTTCCCGCCGCTACCGTTTCGGAGGGTGTGAATATTTCTCACCATAACGGTTATATCGATTGGGAAAAAATGAAGGAGCGTGTGGATTGGGTGATCCTGCGCTGCGGCTACGGAGGCGATTTCGCCGAGCAGGACGATCTTCGGTGGGAATATAACGCCTCCCGGTGTGAAGAGCTCGGCATTCCCTACGGCGTTTACCTGTATTCTTATGCCGATTCGACGGAAAAGGCGGCGTCCGAGGCGGAACACGCGCTGCGGCTGCTCAAGGGGCGCAATCCGCAGCTGCCGGTCTATTACGATATCGAAGAGGAGGAGATCGCCCGCCGCGTATCGAAGACGCGGCTCCTTGAGATAGCGAAGGTTTTCTGTGAAAAGATCACCGCCGCGGGCTTTGAGTTCGGCGTATACGCAAATCTGAACTGGTGGAACGATTATCTGACAGATCCGTGGTTTAACGGACATTCCCGCTGGATGGCGGAATATCGCGACGATTATGTCAACGACGGCAGATTTGACGTCTGGCAGTATACCGTCGCCGGTAAAATAGAAGGCATTGACGGCGAATTCAGCCTGAATCGCGCGTATCGGTCGTTTGATCTGCAGCTGCGCCCGACCCGGCCGGAGCCCGGGACAGTCCCCGGTGAGGAGATAACGGTTCCCGGTGAAGTTACGGTTCCGGGGAAAGAGCCGATAATCCCCGACGAGGAGCTGACGGAGCTTGTTGACGATCCTCCGGGCGGAAACGGTTCGTCCTCTTCCGCGGTGATCCTTTCCGAGGGTGTGGATATTTCACATCATAACGGCTTTATCGATTGGGAGATCATGAAGGATCGCGTGGATTGGGTGATCCTGCGCTGCGGGTACGGAAGCGATTACACCTATCAGGACGACCTTCGCTGGGAGTATAACGCCTCCCGCTGCGACGAACTCGGCATCCCCTACGGCGTTTATCTGTATTCCTATGCCGATTCGACGGAAAAGGCAGCGTCCGAGGCGCAGCACGCGCTGCGGCTTCTCAAGGGGCATCACCCGCAGCTGCCGGTCTATTATGATCTTGAGGAAGACGAAATTGCCCGTCGGGTGCCGAAAACGCTTTTCCTTGAAATGTCGAAAATCTTCTGCGAGCAGATCACCGCGGCGGGGTTCGAGTTCGGCGTATACGCGAATCTGAATTGGTGGAACCATTATCTGACCGATCCGTGGTACGACGGGTATTCCCGCTGGATGGCGGTCTATCGCGACGTGTTTTTTTATGACGGCGAATACGACATCTGGCAGTATACAAGTACCGGCAAAATCGAAGGTTTTGACGGCATATTTGATCTGAATCACGCCTACCGTCCCTTTGATCTGCAGTCCCGTCCGCGGCCGACGGAGCCCGCGACGGCGCCGATCGAGCCCGCGACCGTGCCGGCCGAGCCGACGACAAAGCGGAACTGACGCGAAATACGGCGGCCGGGAAACGCCGCCTTGATATGATAATTCGGAAGGATATGACAAAAAAATGAAAATCATTTCGCACCGCGGCGCGGTCAAAAAAGCGCCGCAGAATACGCTCGCGGCGTTTCGCGCCTCGCTTGAGATGCAGATCGACGGCGTGGAGACCGACGTGCATCTGACGAAGGACGGCAAGGTCGTTCTCTGCCATAATACCGATATCGACGCGACGAGCAACGGCAAGGGCTTTATCAATGATATGACCTATGAGGAGCTGCTGCAGTATGATTTCGGCGGCTGGTTCGGCGAGGAGTTCAAGGATGAACGTATCCCGGAGCTCGGCGATTTTCTCGACCTGATCGGCGGCGTAGAGATCATCAATATCGAGATCAAAACGCCGTATAACAGCAATTACGGCGTTGTGGACGAGACGATAAAGGCGTTTCACGAGCGGGAGATCTTCAATAAACTGCTGATCTCGTCTTTCGATCCCGTGGCGCTGCGGCGGGCGAAAGAGGTCGATCCCGACACGAAGACGGCGCTGCTTTACGATATGACAAAGCCGATCTACGCCGATTTCAAGGATGATCCCGTCGCGTACGCTGTGAAGCTCGGTTGTATCGCGCTGCACCCGTTCAGCCTGAATATCAATATGAAGACCGTCGCCCGCGCCCATGAGTACGGGCTGTTCGTGAACCCCTGGACCGTGGACCGCATCTCCACCGCGAACCGGATGCAGAAGATCGGCGCCGACGCGCTGATCACCAACGTCCCCGACGTGATGGAACGCTATCGCGAGTAAATTCTGATTTATGCGCGTGCGCATAAATCAGAATTTACCAATGAAGAATGAGAAATGAGGAATGAGGAATGAATGACGGAGCTTTGCTCCGTACCTCGATCATATATGTGTGTAAAATGTATTTTCATCGACATTGCCATACCCTCATGGTTTATTCTTTGCTCTTAAGGTATCCTTATTGACGATATAAATCAAGTCGCGAAGCGACTTCCGACATTCCTCATTCCTCATTACTAATTCCTCATTTTTTGACGCGGGCACAGCCCCACAAATCAGAAATCATCACTACATAATAAGGAATAAACTATGTCCCAACTAACCCGACATCACAAAGTCCTCGAGCTCGACAAGATCCTCGAGCGGCTGAAAGAATATACCTCCTGCCTGGACAGCGGGGAGGAGGCGCTGCAGATCACGCCCGCGCCGGATCTGTTCACCGCGGAAAAGCTTTTGCGCTGCACCGACGACGCGCATATGCTTCTCGCGAAATTCGGCGGTCCCGCGTTCGGCGGGCTGCGCAATATCGACAACGCGCTCGCGAGGGCCGCCGCGGGCGGCGTGCTTACGATGCGCGAGCTTCTCGATATCTCTGAGGTGCTGCGGGTGATCCGCGGCGTCAACGAGTGGCACGCCCGGCAGGTCAGTATTGAAACGACGCTCGACGACTGTTTCAACGGCCTTGTGCCGAACCGTTTTCTGGAAGAAAAGATCACATCCTCGATCCTCTCCGACGAAGAGATGTCCGACAACGCTTCCTCTGAGCTCGCGTCGATCCGCCGCAAGATCAGAAAAGCCTCTTCGTCGATCCGGGAGCGCCTTGATAAAATGATCCGCTCCGATACCTATCGCAAATTCCTGCAGGACGCGATCGTTACCCAGCGCAACGGCCGCTTCGTCGTGCCCGTGAAGAGCGAATACAGAAGCGAGATCGGGGGGCTTGTGCACGATACCTCCGGCAGCGGCGCGACGGTGTTCATCGAGCCCGCCGCCGTGGTCGAGGCGAACAACGAGATCAAGGTTCTCGAAAGCAAGGAGCGGGACGAGATCGAACGCATTCTCACCGCGCTTTCTGCCGAGGCCGGGATGCAGGGCGAAACGATCAGGGCCTCTTACCGCTGCGCCGTGGAACTGGATCTGGTTTTCGCGAAGGCGAGGTTCGCTTACGCGCTGAACGCAGCCTGTCCGTCGCTGAACGAAGAGGGCGTCACCGATCTCAAACGCGCGCGGCACCCGCTTCTCAATAAGGATACGGTCGTTCCCGTGGATATCTGCCTCGGCGAACGGTTCGATACGCTCGTGATCACCGGTCCGAATACCGGCGGCAAGACCGTCGCGCTCAAGACCGTGGGGCTTCTCTCCCTGATGGCGGCGTGCGGGCTGATGATCCCCGCCTCCGAGGGCAGCCGCGTCTGCATTTATAAAGACGTGTTCGCCGATATCGGCGACGAGCAGAGCATCGAGCAGTCGCTTTCCACCTTCTCTTCGCATATGGTGAATATCGTGGATATTCTGAAAAACGCGGGTGAGGGTGACCTCGTTCTGATCGACGAGCTCGGCGCGGGGACCGATCCCGTGGAGGGCGCGGCGCTCGCGATCGCCGTGCTCGAGACCCTGCGTGAGCAGGGCTGCCGTGTGGCGGCGACGACGCATTACGCCGAGCTCAAGGCGTACGCGGTCGAAACGCCCGGCGTAGAGAACGGCTCCTGCGAGTTCGACGTTGCTTCGCTGCGCCCGACCTACCGTCTGCTGATCGGCGTACCCGGGCGTTCCAACGCTTTCGCCATCACGGAACGGCTCGGCATGGAAAAACGTGTCGTCGACAGGGCCCGTTCCCTTGTCAGCGAGGACGACACGCGCTTTGAGCGCGTCGTCGATACGCTTGAGGAAAAGCGCGTCGAGACCGAAAAGGCGCTGCAGCTCGCCGAAGAAAAGCTGCGCGAGGCGGAGCATGCCTCGCAGAAAGCGGAGGAAGCGCGCGCCCGGGCGAAAAAAGACGCCGAGCGCGAGATCGAGAATGCGCGCGGTGAAGCGCGCAGGATCGTGGAGAAGACCCGCCGCGACGCCGCCGCGCTGAACGACGAGATCAACGCCCTTCGTAAAGAGGCGGCGGATAAAAAGAATCTCGGCGATCTCGCGGCGCAGGCAAAGCGTATCATGCGCCAGAAGATGTCCGCGCTCGACGAGACTGCGGATCCCGTGGAAACGCCGGCAGTCGAAGACGAGGATTACGTCCTGCCGCGTCCGCTGAAGATCGGCGATACCGTTCGCGTCGTCGGCATGGGCGGCGAGGCGGAAGTTCTTTCGCTGCCCGACGGCAAGGGCATGGTCGGCGTCCGAGCGGGCTTTATCAAAACGCGCGTGAAGCTGAGCGATCTGCGCCTGATCGAGAAAAAGAAAAAAGAGGAATCAAAGACCGTTCTGAAAACGACGGGCGAGAGCCGCGCCTTTGTCAAGACCTCCGACCGGTGCGATCTGCGCGGCATGAACGCCGACGAGGCCCTGCTGACGCTCGACCGGTTTATGGACGCCGCCGTTATGGCGAAGCTCGGCGAGGTCACGGTCATTCACGGCAAAGGCACGGGCGTGCTGCGCGCCGCGGTACAGAAATATCTCAGGGGACACCACGCGGTGAAAAGCTTCCGCCTCGGCGCGTTCGGCGAGGGCGAGGACGGCGTGACTGTCGTGACGCTGAGATAAGAAAGTATCGGATCGGCGGAGAAACGTCCGCCGGTCACGCAGACAGAAGGACTTGCTTCGGCAAATCCTTCTGTAATTATAAGGGGAGCTTTATTTGTCAACTTAAGGGGGCCTTTATTGCAAACTAATCGATTTTGACCCCTTAAATCACATTCGTTCCCGGTGAAGTGATTTATTCGCACTGTTGTACTGATGTCTGTCCGGGACGATTCGTCGGACAAATTGTCTTTTTGATTTTTTCATTCGGAATCATTTCATTGACATTTTATTCATCGATATGTTATACTTGCATTGTGTTAATTATTCTTATGGAGGAAGCATGATGAAAAAGAAACGCTTAATCCCGATGATTGCGGCGCTGCTCGCGATCATTACGGCATTTTCCGTGCTTATCGCGTCCGCCGCATATCTCGGCGACGCCGATATGGACGGCAAGGTGCAGGCCAAAGACGCGCGCATGATTCTCAGACACGCTGCGAAAATTGCCCTGATCACCGACGAAGCTGCGCTGGCGCTCTGCGATATTGACGGGAACGGCAAGGTCAATGCCGCAGACGCACGCCTTGCACTGCGTATGGCAAGCAAGGCGGAGCCGTTGATCGAGGTCCCCGAGACGACGGAGCAGCTTGCGCTCTATTGGGTGCTCGTCGATTCAAAGTATAATGAGTCAGGGAATGCGGACGACGGCGCGCATCAGTATCGCGTTTCAAACGAAGGCGTTACGGACGGCGTGATCCGCGTGAAGTATTCCGGCGGATACTACGGCGAAGACAATCCGAACCACTGCACGCGCACATACGAGTGCTCGACGCCGCCGGAGTATTTCCCGCTGGACGGGACGGTTTCGGTAAACCTGCGGCTCGTTACGACGGATTTCACATCCGCCAGGGAAGGCGGGGGGACGTACTGCCCCGGGACGAGCTTTGAGCTGCGGTTCGGAACGGGTTACCCGTTTACGGATAAGGACGGCGAATACGAGCTCTATACCGGCGAGCCGAACAACAGACCTTACGTATACGGCAACGTCGATATCAGCGGAAGCTTTTCCTATCAGTTCCCGCCTGCCGGACGCAAGGCGGAGGATTTCAATGAAGGCGCCGGAATCTCCCTGCGCTGGAACTTCGGCGGCGGACAATACGAATGGTTCTATGAGCTGAAACGATTCAAGGTTCCCGAGACGACGCAGGCGCCCGAGACCGAGCCGACGCAGGCGTCCGAGACCGAGCCGACGCAGGCGTCCGAAACCGAGCCGACGCAAGCCCCCGAAACGACGGAGCAAGCCGAGCTGTACTGGGTGCTCGTCGGGTCGGAGTACACGCTGAATCAGGTCGTGAACGACGGCGACCACCATTATACGCCATCGTACGGCGGCGTCGTGGACGGCATGGAGCTGATTTGGTACGACGGCGGCTTCTACGGCAGCGGCCCCAGCCACTGCAAGCGCGGTTATATGTGCTCGATCCCGCCGGAATACGTCGCGCAGACCGGGACGATCTCTCTGACCCTGCGGATCGTTACGGAAGAATTTGACGTGGGCGGAAAAGAGGACGCCGCGGTATGGTGCCCGGGAACGGGCGTCCAGCTGCTCGACGGCTGGAATAAGATCCCGCTGACGGATGAAAATGGGGAAGACGAGCTGTATACCGGCAGTGGGAACAACAGACCCTACGTCCACGGCAACGTCGATATCTCGAAGACCTTTTCCTGCACGCTCCCGCCGAACGGCAGACCGGCGGACGATTTTCGTGCGGGCGACAAAATCACCCTGCGCTGGAGCTGCGGCGGCGGCACTTACGAATGGACCTACGAGCTGAAGGAATTCACGGTTCCCGAGACGACGCAGGCGCTGTAAAACATGCCCGCCTCTAATTGAAATAAAAAAGGGCTTGAGAATTTGAGCCGTCGTCTCTGTCAGGCAGACAGATATAATATAAAGATAGTTTTTGAAGAATAACAGACAGCCCGGCAGTGTGACTGACTGAGACGCGCAGAGCCGAAGGAAGGAGCCCCCCGCCAGGCTGTCTCTCGCCGTCGATTCCGTCGGGAAGAGTCGGGGAAAACTAATCTGAAAAATTTTCTTGTTTTTTTTATCAAAATTCTATTGAAATTGTCTGCGCTTATGTGCTATACTTACAGCGTGAATATTTTTATTCCCAATTTGTTATGGAGGTCTAACTAACAATGAAAAAAAGCAAACACATTTCGTTTATTGCGGTTCTGATCGCGATCGTTATGTCTGTATCCGCGATCGTCGCGTTCGCTGCGTATAGCGGGTATCTCGGCGACGTCAATAAGGACGGCAAGGTTCAGGCGAAAGACGCCCGTATTATTCTCAGACACGCCGCGAAAGTGGACTCGATTCAAGACGAGGAAGCGCTGCTTCTTGCGGATTGCGACGGCAAGGCCGGTATCAAGGCGAGCGACGCGCGCTGCGCGCTGCGTATGGCCAGTAAGCTCGATCCTCTGAAGGCAACCGAGATCGGCGCGCCGACCGAAGAGCCCACGACCAGCGAAGCCCCGACTTCGGCTGCTCCGTCGGAGCCCACTTCGGGAACTCCGGTTACTCCGACCACGCCGACCACTCCGTCGGAACCCACCTCCGAAACGCCGACCGCGCCGACCACTCCGTCGGAACCCTCTTCTGAAACTCCGACGCAGCCGACCGAGCCTTCGACTGAGCCCACGACCGAGACTACGACCGTTCCCCCGATCGTTATCGGTCCCGAAGATGGGGAGATCCCCTCACAGGACTTCAGCACGCTTTGATCATAATATAAAGATAAAGATGCCGAGGCGTTTTGCCTCGGCTTTTTTTGTGGGAGACAAGAATATTGCCCGACGGGGCGATCGCCGCGGACGGAGCGTTTTCCCTCATGAAAAACAAAAACCGTAATTTCCGGAGTCAATTTTACAGCCGGAAGACAGAGAAAAAACAAAAAAGACGCGTGCGGCGTAAAAAAAGCTTGACTTTTCAGCGCCTTTCCTGTATAATACCCTTCTGTAAAGAAAAAAAGCTTTGCACCCGGGCGGTGAGAGAATGGCAAAAAACTATGACGTCGCGCTTCTGTTCGATTTCTACGGCGACCTGCTCACCGCGAAACGCCGCGCTTTTTTTGAGTATTATTACAACGGCGATCTCTCCCTTTCCGAGATCGCGGAGAATGAGGGCCTGACGCGGCAGGGCGTTTTCGATACGCTGAAAAAAGGCGAGCGGCAGCTGCGCGCGTATGAGGATAAACTCGGTCTTGTGCAGCGGTTCCGTCTCGTTTCCGAAAAGGCGGACGAGATCGAGCGTCTTGCGGAAGGGCTCTGCGCCGAAGGGACGGACGTTTCCGCGGCGGCGCGTGAGATCCGCGAAAAGGCGGCGGAACTGAAACAATTAGGCTGACAGATTCAAAGAAAGGCGTAAATTATGGCATTTGAAGGCTTATCCGAGCGTTTGGAAGAAACCTTTAAAAAGTTAAAAAGCAAGGGCAGTCTTTCCGAGGCGGACGTCAAAGAGGCGATGCGCACCGTGCGTCTTGCGCTTCTGGAGGCGGACGTCAGCTATAAGGTCGCGAAGGATTTCACCAATTCCGTGACCGAGAAGGCGATCGGCGCGAAGGTGATGGAAAGCCTGACTCCCGCGCAGATGGTCATCAAGATCGTCAACGAGGAGCTGACCGCGCTGATGGGCGGCACGCAGTCGCGTCTTGCGTACGCGTCGCATCCGCCGACGATCGTTATGATGTGCGGTCTGCAGGGCGCAGGTAAAACCACGCACTGCGCAAAGCTCGCGCTGAAGCTGAAAAACGACGGGCACCGGCCGATGATGGCGGCGTGCGACATTTACAGACCCGCCGCGATCAAGCAGCTGCAGGTCGTCGGCGAGCAGGTGGATACGCCCGTATTCGAAATGGGCACGACGAACCCCGTGATCATCGCGAAGGAGGCCGTCAAGGTCTGCCGCGATAAGGGCTACGACTATCTCATTATCGATACCGCCGGCCGTCTGCATATCGACGAGCAGCTCATGCAGGAGCTGAAAAACATCAAAGCGGAAGTCCATCCCCACGAGATCCTGCTGGTGATCGACTCCATGACCGGTCAGGACGCAGTCAACGTCGCCGCGACCTTCAATGAGGCCCTGGGCGTGGACGGTTTGATCCTTACAAAGCTGGACGGCGATACCAGAGGCGGCGCGGCGCTTTCGGCGCGTGCGGTCACCGGCAAGCCGATCAAATTCGTCGGCGTGGGTGAAAAGCTCTCCGACCTCGACGTGTTCCATCCCGACCGCATGGCGTCGCGCATCCTCGGCATGGGCGATATGCTCTCGCTGATCGAGAAAGCGGAGCAGTCTCTTGACGAGAAAAAAGCGGCGGAGCTGGAGGAACGCCTCAGAAGGAACAAGTTCGATCTGAACGACCTGCTCTCCCAGATGCAGGAGGTCCGCAAGCTTGGTTCGATGAAGGATATCCTCGGCATGATCCCCGGCCTCGGCAACAAGATCAAGGACGCGGATATCGACGAGAGCGCGCTGACCAAAACCGAAGCGATCATCCGTTCGATGACGCCGGGCGAACGCGCGAAGCCCGATATCATCAACGCCTCGCGCAAGCGCCGCATCGCCGCGGGCTGCGGCATGCAGGTGGAGGATGTGAACCGGCTTCTTTCGCAGTATAAGCAGATGCAGAAAATGTTCAAGCAGATGAACAGCAAGGGTTCCCGCAAGATGATGCGTCGCATGGGCGGTATGCCCGGCGCAGGCGGCATGGGCGGCTTTCCCGGTATGTAACACGGTTTAGAATAGGCAGAAAACCTGCGTATTTTAATAAATAAATCAATTATTTTTTATCTTGGAGGAAATCAAAATGGCAGTTAAAATTCGTCTTCGCCGTATGGGCGCGAAGAAAGCTCCGTTCTATCGTGTAGTTGTTGCGGATTCCCGTTATCCCCGCGACGGCAGATTCATCGAGGAGATCGGTTATTACAATCCCGTTTCCGAGCCCGTACAGCTCAGCATTGACGCTGACAGAGCGAAGCATTGGCTCTCCGTCGGCGCTCAGCCCACCGATACGGTCAAGGATCTGCTCAAAAAGAGCGGCGTTACCGAATAAGACCGGAGGTAAATCGTTATGCAGGAATTGCTCGCTGAGCTGGCGAGGGGTCTTGTCAAGGATCCCGCGAACGTCAGCGTGAGCGTCGATGCACCCGATGAGGACGGCGTGAGCGTCTATCATCTTCACGTCTCGCAGGACGATATGGGAAGAGTCATCGGCAAGCAGGGGAAGATCGCGAAATCGATCAGAACCATTATGAAAGCGACCGCCCTCAGAAACGGTCAGAAGATCCAGGTGGAGATCGATTAAATACAGATTTGTCGCTTTGCGGCAAATCTGTATTTCGGATATCGGGTATCGGATATCGCGGATCGTGTATGTTTATCTGCAATTGCGGATCCGTTTCGCATCCGTTGCGTTTATTTTATGATCAGGGCTGCGGTTTCATCACGATATCCGATCCCCGATCCCCGATATCCGCAAAATGCAACATCCCGCAAAATATAATCTTCTCTTTGATCAGGTACTATGCTGAAAGATTACCTCTCCGTCGGGCAGATCGTCGGCACGCACGGCGTGCGCGGGGAAATGCGCGTGCAGCCCTGGTGCGACAGTCCCGACTTTCTGAAACAGTTCAAAACGCTCTACTACGACCCCCGCGGAGAACGTTCCGTGAAGGTCATTTCGGCGCGTGTGCATGGTTCTGTCGTTTTGCTGACGCTCGAGGGCGTCGACGCGATGGAGAAAGCGCAGGCGATGCGGAATACCGTTTTGTATATGCGCAGGGCGGATGCGCGTCTTCCGGCAGGGTATTATTTCGTGGAGGAGCTGCGCGGCTGCGCTGTTCTCGATGCTGATACCGGCGCGGAATACGGACGGATCACCGATGTCACGCCCACCGGAGCGAATGACGTGTGGCACATCGAAAAGAACGGAAAGGAATATCTCTTTCCCGCGGTCGCCGCGTTCCTCGGCGACGTGGACGTTGCGGCGGACCGCGTGACTGTGCGCCCGATCAAAGGGATCTTCGACGAGGCGGAAAATGCGGATTGATATTATGACCCTGTTCCCCGAAATGTGCGCCGCCGTCTACGGCGAGAGCATTCTCGGCAGAGCGGTGGACAAGGGGATCCTGACCGTAGAGAGCGTGAATATCCGCGACTTCGCGGGCAATAAGCACAACAGCGTCGACGACGCGCCTTACGGCGGCGGCGCGGGGATGCTTATGCAGGCGGAGCCGATCTGGGCGTGCTTTGAAGATCTTTGCGCGCGTCTGGGCACGCGCCCGCATCTTATCTATATGTCGCCGCGCGGCAGGGTGCTGACGCAGCAGCGGGCAAAGGAGCTCGCGCAGCTCGATAATATCGCGATCCTCTGCGGCCACTATGAGGGCGTGGATCAGCGCGTGATCGACGAGATCGTCGACGAGGAGCTGTCCATCGGCGATTATGTGCTGACGGGCGGCGAGCTGCCCGCGCTGGTGCTCACCGACTGCATCGCGCGCATGCTCGACGGCACGCTTTCGAGCGCCGAGGGCAGAGAGAATGAGAGCCATTACAACGGCCTGCTGGAATATCCGCAGTATACCCGTCCGCCCGTGTGGCGCGGCAGAGAGGTCCCCGAGGTATTGCTGTCGGGGCATCATTTGAATATCGAAAAATGGCGGCGGGAGCAGAGTCTCGCGATCACCGCCGAACGCCGTCCCGATCTTCTGGACGGCCGAACGGCGGAGAAAGAGTAACAGCGCTTGCGCCGCCGGGAAAAAGGATGTTTTTCCGCTTTTACAGACCGTATTGCTTTAAAATGGTATCATATTGACGAATCGAAGGATTCGCATTGAGAATAAATCAGATGGGGGAATTTGAGATGGCAAGGAAGAAGAATTCGGAAGGACTCAAGCGTTCGTTGTTCGCGGAGTTTTTCGTGATCCTGCTGCTGGTGATCGCGATTCTGGTCGCGTCCATCATCCGCACCTCTAACGTAAAGAAACAAGGCGTGAACGCGTCCGACGCGCCGCAGGCGTCGCAGAATCAGATCACCGACGCGCAGAGCGAGACCGCGTCCGCGGTCGTTCCGGCGTCTGTTACCGCTACGACAGTTGTTCCCGTTTCGGGCGTCCCGGCGACGACCGTTCCCGACGCGACGTATCTGACGGCAATGACGACGATCCCCGGCGTTTCCGCGGTCGCGACGACGGCGGGGCTTTACACGACCACGCCGATCACCTCCGCCGCCGCGGCGGCGTCCGAGCTTTCCGAGGACGACAAGGTGATCTATCTTACCTTTGACGACGGTCCGACCGACAACACGCGGAATCTGCTCGATATTCTCGACCGCTACGGCGTCAAGGCGACCTTCTTCGTGATCCACACCTACGACGGGTGCGAGGTCCAGATCAAGGAGCTCTACGACAGAGGTCAGCAGATCGCGCTGCATTCCTATACGCATAATTACAATATTTACCGTTCCGTCGATACGTATTTTGAGGATCTGCAGCAGATCTCCGACCTTGTATATAACGCGACGGGCGGCTACCGCTCGACGCTGGTCCGTTTCCCCGGCGGAACGAGCAATACCGTCAGCCGCAAATACAGCAGCGGCATTATGACCACGCTCTCCAAGGAGCTGCCCGCGCGCGGCTACCGCTATTTCGACTGGGACTGGGATTCGACCGACGCCGAGGCGAACCGGCAGGATACGAGCGTGATCGTGCGCAACGCGACCAAGGCGATCGGCAACGACAACCACGTGATCCTGCTCATGCACGACGCCGCGGCGAAGACCACTACGGTCGAGGCGCTGCCGCAGATCATCGAGGCGTACCGCAACGCGGGTTACCGCTTCGACGTGCTCAGCATGACCTCTTATACCTACCAGCATAAACCGAATAACTGATCGTTTCGTCCTTTTTCGGGGGCGTTCGTTCCCGTGTGTGCGGATTCGGCTGCCAAATCTTTGCATAAAATTATAGCGAATTTGCACAAATCAAACTTGCCGAAATCAACGGGATTTATGCCGGTAAATGAAATGTTGAAAATCGGAATTTAGTCGTTCTCAAATTGTTGACACTTTTAAATTTTGTGATATAATGATAACACAAAGTTGCTTCGATAGGGAGAGAGCGCTATGTTTGTAAAAGATGTTATCGTTCAGAATCAGGTTGGGCTTCACGCGCGTCCGGCGACCTTCTTTATTCAGAAGGCGAACGAGTTCAAGTCCACGATCTGGGTAGAAAAAGAAGAGCGCAGAGTCAACGCCAAGAGCCTTCTCGGTGTGCTTTCCCTCGGTATTATGGGCGGCGCACAGATCCGCATTCTTGCTGAGGGGTCTGATGAAGAGGCGGCCGTAAACGCGCTTGCAGAGCTCGTCGACACGGGCTTCGCGGAGTAATTTCGCAAAAAAAGAGCTGAAGTGTATCGGGCAAGAGTCCGGTACACTTTTTTTAATGGATAATGCACAATGGATAATGGATAATTTCGGAAAAGCGCTGGCGCGGTCAGCACATCGGTAAGCCGATAGTGTCAGCACATCGGTAAGCCGGTGGTAAGTGCAGACCAGCCTCGTCAAGGTGGAGATCGGCGCAATTTCGATAGGAACACAAGGTGGAAATTGTGACGATACGACCTTGACGACGGAATATCAGATATAATGGAACAGAGGCGTGTAAGCACGTCAGGGCTTACCGCCCTTCTGTGCAACTAATCTGATTGTAATTCTTCCAACGGATAAAAGCAACAGGAATCGAGGTCAAGCGTACCGAGCGGGAAATCAGCTAAAAACACGCGGTAGGTACGACCTTCGTCAAGCGGCTGCAATCCGACGTGCCATCCGCGAAGAGCATAACCAATGGTGATGCGGATCCCGTTCAGGATAATCTCCCCGCTTTTGCATACTTTTCGGACGAGGAATCCCATCGGGTATTCCAGCTCATCATAATCTCCGGTGTATTTTCGCTCGGATTTCGTATACAACTCATCCGGTGTCTTCATTCCGATCGCTTCGTTCGGTCTGACGGAATTATACTCTTCAACCCAATCGTCGAGGATAGCTTGATTCGCGACTCTCCCGCCTGGGATTTTCCCTTCGATCTCTTTTGCGATATCGCCGTGCATACGTTCCAGCGAACCATTCTGCTCCGGGTGACCTTTAAGCGATCGATCAGGCAATATGCCGAGCGTAATCCACCAAACGGAAAGGCAAGTCAGATTCAAAAGCCCATTTGGAGCCGCGAAAGGCGTCCCGTTATCACTGTGAATGACCTTCGGCAGACCGTAAGTTTTGAATAGTTCTGTCATAACAGTCCTGACAGCAAGAGACGTTTTTGACGTCATAAGCTTTGCGCACAGAATTTTTCGGCTGTATCTGTCCCGTACGGTTAACGGCTCACAGATTTCGCCGTCCGATTTCCACCAGCCTTTGAAATCAATGTTCCACATATCGTTAGCTGCTTGTGCCTGTATTTGCTGTTGCAGCCGCGGGCAATTTGATGATGACGGCGGTCGCGTCCTTCGCTGTTTGACCAAACCGGCTTTATCAAGAATCCGTTTGACGCTGGATAATGACGGCACATTTTTCCGCGGATATTTTTTTGCATAAATCTCACGAATCTTTTTCGGTCCCCATGCGAGATGTGCGTTTTTGATCCGGATCAGTTCGGCTGCCGTGTCTCCATCAATTTCGTTTTGCGTAAGGCGGGCACGTGATTGTTCCTGCAATCCGATCTTCCCTTGTTCGTAAAAACGGTTCTTCCATTTGTGTCCTGTTTTTTCCGAGATCCCGAACTCTGCACATAGATGTTTGAACGGTTTTTCCTGCTTCAGCATCGCTTCAATGAACAGCTCTTTTTGTTCCATTTTATCAGTTTCCTTCCATGGCATAATGTTCACCTCTTTCGTGTCCATTATACCTGAAGACTTACCGATGTGCTGAACCTTTCACTTACCTATGTGATGAGCTTTCCCACTTACCGATGTGCTGAACCCGCACCCGCTTCGCGCCTTTTTATTATAGAAATCTGTTTTTTGAAAATTATAGGAATCCACTACGACATTTAATTATAGTCTATATCGGAATCATTTCACTAAACGCTCTGTGTTCACGGAATATCGATCGTGTGTATTTTACGCACATATAGAATCGGGGTAAGGGGCGAAGCCCCTTCATCAATTGTCCATTGTCCATTATCCATTATCCATTAAAAAACCGGCGTGGCTGCACGGCGCTGTAATTGATCTGAAAAGTTCGGGGGAATAGCAATTGAATCAAAAATTGAAACAGCTGCGGGAGAAGGCGATGCGGCTGCCGCTCACGCCGGGCGTGTATATCATGAAAAACAAGAGCGGGGATATCATCTATATCGGCAAGGCGAAGGCGCTCAAGAACCGCGTGAGCCAGTATTTCGGCTCCGACCGCGCCCATTCGATCAAGGTGATACGCATGGTCGAGAACGTGGACGATTTCGACTATATCCTCGTGGGCAATGAGTTCGAGGCGCTTGTGCTCGAGTGCAGCCTCATCAAACTGCACAACCCGAAATACAACATTCTGCTCAAGGACGACAAGGGCTATTCCTATATCCGCGTGGCGGGGGAGGAATGGCCGGTCATTTCCGCCGTGCTGCAGAAGGCGGACGACGGCGCGGAATATATCGGTCCGTATATGAGCTCCGCCTCGGTCCGTCAGACCGTGGACGAGGCGAATTCAGTCTTTCATTTGCCCACCTGCGGCAAGACCTTCCCCTGCAGGACGCAGCGGCCCTGCCTCAACTACTATATCAAGCTCTGCGACGCGCCGTGCAGCGGTAAAATATCCCAGGAAGAATATAAAAAGAACGCCGACGCGGCGCTGGAATTTATCCGCGGCGGCAGCAGGGAGACGCTCGAGCGGCTGAATAAAGAAATGCTCGAGGCGGCGGAGAATCTGGAATTCGAACGCGCGGCGAAGCTGCGCGACCGCATCAGAAGCATCGAAAAGATCAACGAAAAACAGCGCGTCGTCACCGAAAAGGACGCGGACTGCGACGTGTTCGCGATCGCGGACGGGCCCGACAAGAGCTGCCTGAACGTGCTGCGCTTCCGCAAGGGGCGGCTTGTGGACGGCGAGTACTTTTACTTTGAGTCGGATACGCCCGAGCGGGCACGGCGGGAGCTGATCGCCTCGTACTATTCGATCCGCGAGGACCTGCCCAAAGAGATCCTGACTGACGGCGAGGTCGAGGATTCGGAGCTTCTCTCGCAGTGGCTGACCGAAAAACGGGGAAAGCGCGTGACGATCGCCGCGCCGAAGCGGGGCGAAAAGCTGCGTCTTGTGGAGATGTGCCGCAAAAACGCCTCGGAAAAGCTTTTTCAGCGGCAGGGGCGCGTCTCAAAGGACAACGCTTCGCTCGAGGAGCTGCGCGAGCTGCTGGGCCTCAAAACTTATCCCGACTATATCGAGTCCTACGATATCTCTCATACCGCGGGCAGCGACAACGTGGCGGGCATGGTCGTGTTCAAAAACGGCAAGCCGTATAAATCCGCCTACCGCAAGTTCGCGATCAAAGGCTTCGTCGGGCAGGACGATTACCGCTCGATGGCGGAGGTGCTGGAGCGCCGCTTTTCGGAGTATTTCGCGCATAAGGACAGCGGCGAGGGCTTCGGAAAACTGCCGGATCTGATCCTTCTGGACGGCGGGCAGGGACAGGTCAACGCCGTGCAGCCCGTGCTCGGGCGCATGGGGATCGACGTGCCGGTGTTCGGTATGGTCAAGGACGACCGCCACCGCACCCGCGCGATCACCGGCGAGGGCGGCGAGATCGAGATAAACTCCAAACGCGCCGCGTTCACGCTGGTCTCGAGCCTGCAGGACGAGGTGCACCGCTTCTCGGTGGAATACCATCATCAGAAGCATACAAAGTCGACCTTCCGCACCGAGCTGACCGGGATCGGGGGCGTCGGCGAGAAAAAAGCCGCCGCGCTGATCAAACGCTTTAAGACGATCAAGGCGATCCGCGCCGCAAGCGTCGAGGAACTTTGCGAAGCGGACGGGATCGGCGAAGCACTCGCGCAAACGATCTGGGCATATTACCACGCGGAGGAGACGGACGAATGAAGATAGAAACGGTCATTTTCGATCTGGACGGCACGCTGCTCGACACGCTCGGGGACCTGACCGACAGCGCGAACCATGCGCTTGCCTGTCACGGTATGCCTTCGCGCACGCTGAAGGAGACCCGTTCCTTTGTGGGCAACGGGATCCCGGCGATGATCCGCCGCTGCGTCCCCGAAGGGACGGACGAAGACACATACGAAGCGTGTCTTGCCGAAATGCTCGAATATTATCCCGCGCACTGCGATATCAAGACCGCGGCGTATGACGGGATCAACGCGCTGCTCAGAGAACTCGCCGACGCGGGGATCGGCACCGCCGTCGTCACGAACAAGGCGCAGAGCGCGGCGCAGATCCTGTGCGGCGAAAAGTTTCAGGGCCTGGTCGGCGTCGTGATCGGCGGCGATCCGGAACGGCGATACAAACCCGCGCCCGACGGCGTGTTCGCCGCGATGGAAGCCCTCGGTGCGTCGGGGGAAACGACGGTCTACGTCGGCGATTCCGACGTGGATATGCAGACCGCCGCCAACGCAGGTCTGCCCGCGATCGGCGTTCTTTGGGGCTTCCGCGACCGCGAAGACCTCGAACCCTACCGCCCGCTCGCGATCGTCGAAACTCCCGCGGAGCTCGGAAAAATTCTGCTTCACCGGAAAAGCCGGTGAAGCAGAATTTCAGGGATGAGGGATGAGGAATAAGGGATAAGGGCTTGTAAAAATTTCATTTCTGCCTCAACATAAGCGCAATGTGTCAATTATCATAAAAGAAACTATGATCCAAACCTTGACGCAGAGATCATATATACATTCTCTCATCCCGCATCTCTTGCAATATCTCCGCTCTCATCTCCGCTCTCATCTCCGCTCTCATCTCTCATCCCTCATCCCTTATCCCTTCCAAGCGGCTCTGCCGCTTTTTTTTATTTCGGCAATATTCATAAAGAATCCCGGCGGGATTTGTAAAAAGCGAATGGTGATCAGTGAACGGTGAACAGTCGGAGCGTTAAGAAAACAGTCCGGTGGACTGTTTTTAGCTACGACCGCAGCGGCTTTGCCGCGCGGCCCGGTCGGACTCACGGGATACAGTGAACAGTGACCGTCGACCGTTGACCGCAGCCCGATCCCCGATATCCGATCCCCGATCCCCGTTTTTTAATCCCGAATCTTACAATTCTGTAAGATTCGCGCATTTTGCGGAATTACGGTGTATAATAGAATCATCGCAAAGTCCCGAAGAAAACACACGAAAAAACAAAATTTCAGAATCGGAGGTAAAGACGTATGAAAAGAACACTTGCAATACTTCTGGCCGTATTGATGCTTCTGCCCGTGTGCGGCGTCGCGGTCTCGGGCGTGACGAATTCCGCCGCGGGCAAGATGACCGTCAAATGGGCGCAGAAGGCCAAAGCGACGGGCTATCAGATCCAGTACGCGACGAACAGCAAGTTCACAAGCGCGAAGACCGTCACGGTCAGCGGCGCTTCGACGCTATCCAAGACGATCGCGAGTCTGACCAAGGGCAGCACCTACTACGTCCGCGTCAGAGCTTACAAGACCGTTTCGGGCGTCAAATATTACTCCGCGTGGAGCAGCGCGAAGAGCGTGAAGATCGCGAAGTAGGGAAAGCGTTTTGCGTGTTGCGTTTTGCGTTTTGCGTTTTGCGACAGTGAGATCGTGAGATCGTGAAGTCGTGAAATCGTGATGTCGTGAGGCCGTTTTGTAGGGGCGGCATGACCGCCCGTTGGTCGTGAGATCGTGACCGTAGACTGTCGACTGTCGACCGTAGACTGTAGATCGTCGACCGTCGACCGATCCCCGAATGGATTTGTTATATTATTCAGACCGGAGGAAATATCGATGAAAAAAGTGCTTGCGATCCTGCTTGCCGCCCTGATGCTGTATTCCGCCTGCGGAGTACCGTCGTTCGCGAACAGAGATCCGCAGTCCCAAACGCCGCTGCCGAAAGAGGACAGCGACGCGCTGCAGGAAGGCGATCTCTGGTTCGACGCACAAGGTTGGTTCGATACGCTCGAACTGTACCACGTATACGAGTTCCTGGTCAGGGAGGATGCGGACTATTATCTTGAAGACGGGGGGAATACGATCGTCATCGCCGACGAGGACGCCCTGTGGTACGGTTTTAAAGACGGCGTGATCCCTCCCGGCGCCGAAATCGAGGAGGATCAGCTCGCTCCCGCCTTTATCTTCGACTTCCTTTGCGCACACGGGGAAACCGGCCCGCGGTGGAGCCTGCTTCCCGACGGAGACGACGAGGCGCTTGAGATGAGAGATCCGTATCTCGACCTTACGGCATATATTGACGATCATGCTTTATCGGAGGAGGACGCCGATGCTCTTCGGGGCTTGTCCTGGTATATCAATTCCGACGAGAGCTGCATTCGTACGATCGTGGATGACGGCCTTCAGCCCGTGATCTCCGATCTGTTCGCGGACGATCCGGCGGCCGCGCCTTATTTCGCCTACCTGCGGCATCACGGCGGCGAGTTCACAGAGCTGCCCGTCCATTCCGAGCAAGCGGCAGCCGGCGGAAAGTGGTATGATATCTGGGCGATGCGGGAGGCCGCGGTTCCGGCATTTTCCTATACGTATTACAGAGACGCGAGGTATTTTCTCAGCAGCGACGGCGATACGCTGATCATCGATTTCGACGCGGACCGTTATGAGGATGAGATCCATACCAGAGACGCGGATCCGTTCTTTTTCAGCTACATCAGGACCGTTCCCGCGCTGAATGTGCTGCCCACATCCCCGGACGGCCTTGCGGCGAACGCTTACTGGTTCGATCGGGACCACCTGATCGCGATGGATATCGCGGTGACCAGGGCGGAGCAGGGGCTTGACGCGCAGGCGGAAGTCCGCTCCGACTTTGAAGACGGCGTATTTTATCTTGCTGCCGATCTTTCCATGATTCGCGTCTGTACCACCTGTAACGGCGAGCAGCAGGTCGCGGATGAGGGCGCGGGCGGTCCGTACTGGCGTTATCTGCGGCAGGTCGGCGTGGATCCCGATCCGGGCTTTACGCAGATCCCCACGCAGGACAGCGACGCGCTTTCGGACGGTGATTACTGGTTCGACGCGCTTGGCTACTCTCTGCGGAACTACTTTGAGGAAGAGGCCGACATGACGCCGATCATGGAACAGGCCGGCGATTATTACGTCAACGGCGACGCGACCGTGATCCGCGCGTTCCTCTATAATTATTCCGAAGATATTTCCGCAGACGATGAATACGGCAGCGAGATCTTCGCGTTCCTGCACCGTCACGGCGAAGAAAACGCGGTCCCCGACGGCTTTGCCGAAGCGGTCTGCGATGCTGACGCTCTCACCGAAGAAAACGCGTATTTCGATCTTGACGGCTACGTCGGCCCGTGGGAGGATTACGGCTCTGAGGAGGATCGGGAATACTACCGCAGCAGTTGCGCGGACTTTTTCGGCGATACAGTCGTATTCTTCCTGAAAGAAACGGACGGCGGGAACGAATATCTGGTCCGTATGGGACAGACGTTCTTTGCCCTGAACGACAGCCCGGAATATGATTTCCTGTGGGATTTCAAGGATCTCGCCGAGACTTACGTCTATCCGGTCACGCTGGAGAACGCCGCCGCGCCCGGCTGCACCGGGGCCGGCTATTCCGGCGATTTTACGATCGTGAAGAACGGCGAACCCGTCGTGATCGGTGCGGGCGAAGCGCTTGACGCGCTCGGCCACGACTGGGGAAAATGGACGAAGCTCAACGCGACCTATCATCAGCGCGTCTGCGCAAGGGACGCGGCGCATACGCAGAAAAAGGCGCACACCTGGGACGAGGGCAAGGTCACCAAGGCTGCCACGGAAACGACCGACGGCGTAAAGACTTACACCTGCACCGCCTGCAAAGCAACAAAGACCGAGGCGATCCCCGCGCTCGGACATACGCACACCTGGGGCGCGTGGAAAAAGCTGAACGCGACCTATCATCAGCGCATCTGCGAAGAGAACGCTTCGCACGTCGAAAAAGCGAAGCATACCTGGAACGCGGGCAAGGTCACCAAGGCCGCGACTTGCGAAACAGACGGCGTGAAGACTTACACCTGTACCGTCTGCAAAGCGACGAAGACCGAAGCGATCCCGGCGACGGGGCACGCGTTCGGCGCGTGGACGAAGCTGAGTAAAACGTATCATCAGCGCGTCTGCGCAAACGATGAAAAGCATATCGAAAAAGAAATGCACACCTGGAACGCGGGCAAGGTCACCAAGGCCGCGACCTGCGAAACAGACGGCGTGAAGACCTACACCTGTACCGCGTGCAGCGCAAAAAAGACCGCGGCGATCCCGGCGACGGGACATGCGTTCGGCGCGTGGGAGGAGCTCGACGAAACGTATCATCGGCGCGTCTGCGCGAACGACGCTTCACACGTCGAAAAGGCGGAGCATTCGTGGAGCGCGGGCGAGACCGTCAAAGAGCCCGCGCCCGGCGTCGAGGGTGAAAAACGGTTCGTCTGCGCGGACTGCGGCGCGGTCCGGACCGATCCGATCGAAGCGCTGCCGACGACCGCCCCGCCCACCACGGCAGCGCCTCCGACGACGGCTGCGCCTCCGACGACGGCAGCGCCCACGACGACGGCAGCGCCCGCAACGACGGCAGCGCCCGCAACGACGGCTGCGCCTGCAACGACGGCTGCGCCTGCAACGACCGCTGCGCCTGCAACGACGGCTGCGCCCGCAACGACGGCTGCGCCTGCAACGACGGCTGCGCCTGCAACGACGGCTGCGCCCGCAACGACCGCTGCGCCTGCAACGACCGCTGCGCCTGCAACGACCGCTGCGCCTGCAACGACCGCTGCGCCTGCAACGACCGCTGCGCCTGCAACGACCGCTGCGCCCGCGACGACTGCTGCGCCCGCGACGACGACCGAGCCTGCCGTGACCGTGGCTACCACGGCTGCGCCCGAAACGATCACGATCGAGCCCACCATGACCACGACCGAGCCCACCACGACCACGACCGGGCCCACCACGACCACGACCGGGCCCACGACCACCACGACCGGGCCCACGACCACCACGACCGAGGCCACCACGACCACGACCGAGCCCGCCACCACCACGACCGAGCCGAGCATATCGGTCTCGAAAACGGAAGATGTAGAAGTTAAAGAAATTGTCGAAGTGGCGATCCCGCAAGGAGCAACATACACGATCTGCGACGACATGATCATTGGGATCGATCAAAACGGTAATTTCTATTCTGCGAAAAGACGAGACGGATCCGGCGCCATGATCGTCGACGCTGAGGGCAACGCGGTCGACGAGGGGATAAGGATCGGCACCGGTATGTTCGTCCGGACCATGAGCGGAACGAAATATCCTTTCGTCATTCTCGGCGATACCAACGGCGACGGCAAGGTCGGCGCCGCCGACGCGAGACTGGCGCTGCGGTCCGCCGCGAAGATCGAGCCGCTGACCGGCCCGTATGAAAGGGCAGCGGATATGAACGGCGACGGCAAGGTCAAAGCCGCCGACGCGAGGACGATCCTTCGCATCGCCGCGAAGCTCGAAGTCGCCACGCTCGAGATGCTCAATGCGGGCAAAGCCGGAGCGTGACTCGTCGGAAAAAACGGTAATATCCCGGCCACTACAATTTTGTATTCACTGAAAAGATCTGCCCCGGCACCCGCCGGGGCAGATCTTTTGTAATCAACATTTAACTCCCTATCTTGTTTTTTTTAGGCTGTGATGGTATAATAATATAAAAATACCTATATATTCGTTGCGGAGGTTAATACGAATGAAACGATCCTGCATAAAGCTTCTGTCATTTGTTTTCGTTTTTATCTTTACTTTGTCTATGGTGCCGTTTGATGCGATATCTGACATGTTCGGCCATGTTTTGCCCATAGCGTCCGCCAATATGGCTCAAACGGAGAATCAAAACAAAACCAAAAAATCAGACGATATGATACCGATTTACAGCGTCCCGAAACAGGTTACGACAACATATTTCATCGTTTATAATGCAAATGGGGGAACCGGAGCACCCGGAAAACAAATAAAATCAGAAAATCAGGATATCATAATTCCAGATCAACAGCCGATAAAAACAGGATGGACATTTATCGGTTGGGGTTATTCTTCATCTTCGGATTCAGTTGCGTATAAACCCGGGGCAACGTATTCGGAGAATAAGTCTCGCACGCTCTATGCGCTTTATCGACCGAATTTTTTCGGCGATGTAAACGGTGACGGTGTTGCAGACTTGACAGACATCGAAATAATTAACAAGTTCAGACGAAATATAATTGAGCTGACCAACAGGCAACAAATTGCGGCAGATGTGAATTTATCAGGGGAAATTGATATCCAAGACATGGTGTGTATTAATAACTATCGGCTGAATTATGTTGATCGATTACCTGCCGATTTATTGGCAGAAGTCTCATTTATTCCGCCGACGAAACGCATCTATAAGTTGAATGAAGAACTTGATACATCTGGGGCTGCTGTTCAATTTACGAATAAGGATAATCCGGAAGTCAGTTATTCACTTAATGATGATTTGGTCTTTTCGGGTTTTGATTCTTCTTCAGCAGAGAAGAAGAACATGACGGTTTTATTCGAAGTATGGTCCGATACATTTGAGATTGATGTTCGTTCGCCGTATCTTTTAACATATAATGCGTCAGGCGGTACCGGAGCTCCGTCCTCGCAATCATTTTACAGTGGCGAGTCTGTAATTCTTAGTAAAAAAATACCCACAAAAAATGGATATGCATTTATTGGCTGGGCTGATTCGGCTAATGCTGTCATTATTAATTATTTTGGCGGAAATGAATATTATTTTTCAGGAAATAAAACTCTGTATGCCGTTTGGACGATATTCGGTGATATCGATGCCGACGGAAAAATCTCCGATTCCGATCTGCTGCGCGTTTCCCGTTATGCTGCGGGTTTGGATACATCGTTGTCAGAGTATCAAAAGATCTGTGCAGACGTGAACGGAGACAGAAAGATAACTTCCGAAGACAGTGATATTATCTCACAATACCTTGTTCAGAGTATTAAGGGATTCCCGATACATGAAAGAAAGATTCAGCTCTGTGTCGCTTCCGATGTAAAAAAACAATACAATATAGGAGAAAATCTTATTCTCGGGGAGCAAGTCTTTTTGCAATATCCCGGGAATGCCTGCCTTCCAGTGTCGGGATACAAGGTCTCCGGATATGACAAGACAAAACCGGGAAAACAGACCGTTACCGTAACGTTCGGCGTATGGTCCGCAACATATGAAGTCGAAGTCATCGCGTCGTCGGAATCATATACATTATCTTTTGACGCGTTGGGCGGCAGCGGCGCTCCGGAACCAATGACCGGCGCAGTGACGTATACGATACCGGCAACCGTGCCGACTCGTTTCGGAAATATTTTTCAAGGATGGCAGTTCCTTAATTCTTCCGGTCAATATATCTATTATCATCCCGGGGAAAAAATAACGCTTACAAAAGATACAATTTTGAATGCATCTTGGGGAGGCTCCAGTTTTTCCGGAAGCGGAAGGACTTTATCTGCATATATTGATGATCCCGGTGAGACATATTATGAGGGATATACGCCCGACGCGTCAGGCAAATACGTTTTGTATGTGACCGATAGTGTTGACGCCCGTGTTTGGCTTTATGACAGCAACGGCAATCAGCTTGCCGAATGTAAAAAGTGTAATGACAGCAGAGCATTCAGGCTTGAATACACGCTGACGAAAGGGGAGAAATATTTCTACGTATTCAGGTATAACTCCAATACGGCAAAAGGAAACATCAGTTATACCTTCGGTCCTGTTTATACGATCGCTTTTAATGCAACCGGAGGTAAAGCAGAACCTGATCCTCAGACAAAAGACTGGGGCTGGGATACTGAAATCAATTCTGACAAACCGAGCAAAGCATTTTCACTGAGTTTTGATGCCAACGGCGGTTTCATTTCGCCCTCTTCCGTGACGTATTTATGCCCGTTCAATAATTGGAATACAAAACCGGACGGCAGCGGGACCGCGTATGATCCCGGCGACGAATACACGGACGACGCGGATGTCACGCTTTACGCGCAATGGGAAAATCCGATCGCGGGAGAGCTTGAGAAACCGACCCGTGAGGGGTATCTCTTTGACGGGTGGTATACCGCCGAGGATGGCGGAGAAGAGATCACGGAAGATTTTGAAGTATCCGGAGATATCACGACATATGCGCGCTGGGTCGAAGAACCGGACGAGTTTACCGTGAGCTATGACGCTAACGGAGGAGAAGCAGCTCCCGAGGATCAGATCAAGACAGAAGGAAGGGACCTGACGCTCAGTGAAGAGATTCCCGTGAAGGTGTATACGATTTCATATGATTCTACCGGCGGCAGCACGGAAGACGACAGCAAGACCGTCGACTGCATCTTTAGGTATTGGGACAGCGAACCGGACGGTACCGGAAGAGAGTATGATCCCGGCGATGAGTATACGGACGACGCGGACATTACCCTTTATGCGCAGTGGGAAAATCCGGTCGCGGGAGAGCTTGAGAAACCGACCCGTGTGGGGTATCTCTTTGACGGGTGGTATACTGCCGAAGACGGCGGAGAAAAGATAACGGAAGATTTCGAAATATCCGGAGATATCACGGCATATGCGCGCTGGGTCGAAGAAACCGGCGAGTTTACCGTGAGCTTTGACGCCAACGGAGGAGACGAAGCTCCCGAAGATCAGATCAAGATCGAAGGAACGGATCTGACACTCAGTGAAAAGATCCCCGAGAAAAAGTATGTGATTACATATGATTCCACCGGCGGCAGAACAGAAAATGAAGAAAAAACCGTTGACTGCACGTTCATCGACTGGAACAGTAAACCGGACGGCAGCGGGATCGCGTATGATCCCGGCGACGAATACACGGACGACGCGGATGTCACGCTTTACGCGCAATGGGAAAATCCGATCGCGGGAGAGCTTGAGAAACCGACCCGTGAGGGGTATCTCTTTGACG
>JAFRPB010000228.1 GCA_017429345.1 Clostridia bacterium
ACCGACTTCGCCGCGCTCCACGCGGAGTAATACTTCACGCTTGAAACAGTCTTATAGGCTCTGACGCGGACGTAGTAAGTGTTGCCCTTGGTCAGGCTCGCGATCGCCTTCGAAACCGTCGACGCGCCGCTGACCGTGACGGTCTTCGCGCTCGTGAAGCCCGAATTCGTCGCGTATTGGATCTCATACCCCGTCGCTTTCTCATTCTTCGCCCATTTCACGGTCATGGTCTTCGCCGCGGAGTTCGTGACGCTCGAAATCGCGACGCCGGTCACGCGATAGGTCGCCTTTGCGGTGTAAGCGCTCAACGTCGTGCTCTTGTATGCGCGGACGTAATAGGTGTACTTCGTGCCGTTGCTGTCCTTGACCGCCGTATCACTGTAGCTGACGGTCGCGCCGGAGGTGATTTTCTTTACAAGAGAGTAACTGCCGCTTCCTTCCTTGCGGTAGACGTAATATCCGGTCGCGCCCGTGACCTTCGTCCAGCCGACGGTAATGCCGCTCGCGGTGTTCTCAAGCGTCGGCGTGACCGCGGAAAGGCAGGTCATTGACTTCGCGGTATACGCGCCCTTCGTCGTGCTCTTGTAGGCGCGCACGCCGTAGGTGTATTTCGTGCCGGAGACGGCGGTCGTATCGGTGTAGGTCAGCGTATCGGGATCGGCGATCTTCTTCAGAGTCGTATAGCTGCCCGTGCCGGTCTTGCGGAAAACATAGTAGCCGTCCGCGCCTTCGGCTTTCGTCCATGTAAGCGTCATGCCGGTCTTGCCGTTGGCAAGCGTGGGCGTGATCGCGGCAAGGCAGGTGATCGACTTCGCAGTGTACGTTCCTCTTTCCGTGCCGCGGTAGGACTTCACGCAGTAAGTGTATTTCGTGCCGGGCTCGGCGGACGTATCCGTATAAGTCACCGTCGCGTTCGAGGAGACCTTTCTGATCGCCTTATATGAGGTCGAGGCGGTCTTGCGGTAGACGTAATATCCCGTCGCGTTCTCGTCCTGCGCCCAGGTGAGCTTGATGCCGGTCGAAACGTTCTCCGCGGTCACCGCGATGTTCGCAAGTGCTTTCGGGACCGCTTCGGTCTTCGTATCGCCGCAGACGGTGCAGGTGAAGGTCTTCACGCCCTCGGCGGTCGTCGTCACGGCGGTCGTGATCACACCGTCGTTCCAGACGTGCCCGGAGGCGGGGATCGCTCTTTCGTCGGTCGTCGCCGTACAGCGCGAGCAGTGCCGCGATTCCGCACCGTCCGTCTCGCACGACGCCGCAGTATCGACCGTCCATTCGTCGGAAAAAGCGTGCCCGAGCGCGTCGACCGGCTCGGTCTTCGTTGCGCCGCATTCCGAGCAGGTGAAAGTCTTCACGCCGTCGGCGGTGCAGGTCGGCAGAGTTGTGACGCTGCCGCCGTTCCAGGTGTGCTCCGCGAGCGGAAGCTCCTCGTGTCCGGAAAGATATTGTCCGCAATCGCTGCAGTAAACGCCTGCGGTATAACCGGGAACGGTGCAGGTGGATTCCGTCCGGGCGACGGAAGAAGTATGAACGTGGTTCTCAGGGTCGACGCCGGTCTCCACGGTCCTGCGGCTCAGCTCGGCGCCGCAGACGGAGCAACGGACGACCTCGTCATAGCTTCCCGCGGTCTTGCAGGTCCCTGCGTTATAATTCTCTTCGACTGCGTCCGCCGGGGTGTGAGTGGTGAGAATCGCGATCGTGTGATGCGTTCTCGAGAGTTCCTGTCCGCAGACGGAGCAGTACACGACCTCGTCGTAACCGCCCTCGTCCTTACAGGTCGCGGCGATATAATTCTCTTCGACCGCGTCCGCTTCGGTATGTCCCGCGCCGATCACGTCGCCAACGAAATACGCGCCGCAGTCCGTGCAGGTATAGGTCGTATAACCCGCCTCGGTGCAGGTCTTCGGCGTTTCGACCGAGGTGAAGTTGTGCGCGGGCGCGGGCATCGTGTCGAGCAGATAGATGCGTACGTACTGCTCATAGAGCGCGTCCGCCTGCGCCGCCTGTTCGGGATCCGAGTTCAGTCCGTGCCCGGAATTCGGGAAAATGATGAAATCGTACGGCACGCCTTTATTCTGCAGCAGCGACGCGAGGTATTCCGAGTCGGTAAAGGGAACGGTATTGTCCTGCTGACCGTGGCAGATGGCGGTCGGCACGGTCGCGTTTGTCACGTAGGAGGTCGGCGAAGCGGCGTAGAGCGCTTCATAGGCGATCGCCATCGTATCCTTCGTGAATACCTGACCGCAGATCGCGGAGAGCACGTATTCAAAATACTCGTGGTCGTCGCTCTGCGTCATATAGGTGTAATTGTAAAGCGTCGTCGGACCGCAGCGGTCGAATACGCACGCCGGGGTGATCGGCGCGGTATCGTGCCGCGTGTAGGCGTACAGCAGCGAAAGATGCGAGCCGGCGGAAACGCCGTAGGGCATGAATTTGACGATATTCAATCCGCGCGCCGCCGCGACTTCTTTGATCTTCGCGAGCGCTGCGTCAATGTCGTCCATAATGTCGAAGGCGTCGACGCCGCCGATCGAAGCGTAGCGGTAATTGATCGCCGCGTAGGGGATGCCGTATTTCACGCAGCCGTTATAGCATTCCGAACGGAAGCCGTCCTTGTCGCCGAAGATCCACGCGCCGCCGTGAATGAACAGAACGAGGGGCGCGTCGCCGGAAACGCCCGCGGGCAGATACAGATCGAGGCTCTGCCGCGTCGCGTCCGCGCCGTATTGGATATTCAGAAGCTCCTCGGGCGCGAGCGTTTCGCCCGCGCTGCCGCCGAGACAGTATTCACATTCGACAGGCGAACCGTTCACGTGAACCAGCGCGGCGAGGGCGTCGTCGAGCGCCGCCGTCGCTGCGTCGATCCCGTTCTGCAGCGTATTCCCGCCGTTCAGGATTGCGTTGGCGTTCGAGAGCGCGGCGGCGAGCGCCGCCCAGGAATCCGCCGTCCAGCACGCCTCGCGCAGCGCGTTCGCGGCGCGGACGGCACGGCGCAGTTCGGTGGTGTCGACGCCGATCACGGTGACGGCGGCGGAGACGGAGCAGGCGTCCTCAAAGATCGGGTAGTCGCCGATCTTATATACGACGTTCATGCGCGCGGATATGGTCATCGTCTTCGTCTCGCCTACGGCGGGGACCGCGCCGGTGAGCGCGCCGGTCTCCGTCTGCGTATACTTTACGTTATCGCTGATCGAGCGGATGACGTCCGTCGCGGAGAAGGGGTTCGAGATGCCGCCCCCTTCGCACTCGATATAGGCGCTGACCTTCATCGCGTCCATGCCGAACTGCACGGAATAGACGGAGCCCATCCCGGAAAGATCGGAATAAAGCGCCCGGTCGGCAAGATAAGTCGCCGCGCCGTCGCCCGCGGAACCCGCGCCCGAGAGGGTCATGATGATTGCGCATTTCCCGGCGGAACCCGCCGCGGCCACGGTCACGGACTGATCGCCTGCTCCGGCGGACGAAACAAGGCCGAACGCCGGGACCGACGTGAGAATGAGCAGCAGCGTGAGGATCAGACTGATTGCGCGTTTTTTATGGATGGATCGAGACATTCCGGTCGCCTCCGCAGATTGATTTTATAAGGGTTTTTTCAGGATAAATATTTTCCGGCATATTCGCAGAGAAGTTCTTCGGCGCGTGCGGCGGCGTCGGGATCGCGCCCGAGCTCATGCCCCGAATGCGGATAGCTCACAAGCTCGTGGGTGACGCCGCAGCGAGAGAGCAGCGCGTCGAGCTCCGCCGCCTGCGAAAACGGGACGATGTCGTCGATCTCGCCGTGGGCGATCACCGTGGGCGGCGTCGCGGGGGAGATGAAGTCGACGGGCGAGACTTCGCGCAGCCGCTTCTGCAATTCGGGCGCAAAGAAGTTCTCCGTCGTGATCTGCCTGCCCGTGCAGGAGGTGAACAGATCGCAGAGCTCGGGGGTATGGCCCTGCACGCCCTTTTCGTAGAAATCCCGCGTCGAAAGATCGACCGGGCCGCAGAACGCAGCGACCGCAGCGGGCTCGATCGCGGAACTCCGCGCGCGGGAATAAGCGTAGAACAGCGACAGATGCCCGCCGGCGGAATGCCCGGTCAGCAGCGCTTTTTCAAGGTTTACGCCTTTTTCCGCCGCGAAAGATTTGATTTTTACTGCCGCCGCGGCGATATCGTCCGCCTCGCCGTCCAGATCGACCTCGCGGCTCACGTAGCGGTAATTGATCGAGGCGGCGGCGTATCCTTGCGCGTTTCTGCGCTCAAGCTCGACGCGGTAACAGTCCTTGTCGCCGCCGATCCACGCGCCGCCGTGGATGTAGAGGATCAGCCCGAGCGTCCCCGTCCTGCCGTCCGGCAGACTGAGATCGAGCCTGTGCCGCTGGTGTTCTCCGTAGGGGATATCGAGATACAGCATTTTTTTCACCGACCGTTTATATTATGATGTTCAATTATATCATTTGAGATTTAATAGTACAATAGAAATTATATAAATACTGATTTGTCGGGCTGTGTTTTTCGCGGATATCGGGGATCGGGGATCGGATATCGTGACGAAACCGCGGCTCTAATCATATAATTAACGCTGCGAGTACATAGAGAAGAATATAATATAATTTACAAGCACGATTCGCGAAATCCGATCCCCGATATCCGAAATTCT